>JAKFYM010000289.1 GCA_021730855.1 Bdellovibrionales bacterium | reverse complement strand
TTCTTAGACAAACCCGATGCCGAAGCACTGAAAGCCAAACTGCGGGAAAAAATGCTGGCGGTGTTCGCCGCGGTTCCGCAAAAGCCCGAGCTCACGGGCAAGCCCCTCGTCACACTCCTGATCGGCGTGAACGGGGCGGGCAAGACCACCACCGCCGGCAAGCTCGCCTCCCAAGCCAAAGACCGCGGGCAAAGCGTGGTGCTCGGCGCGGCCGACACCTTCCGCGCCGCCGCCGTGGAGCAGCTGCAGACCTGGGCCAACCGCATCGGAGTGGAATGTGTGGTGCCCGCCCAAGGGGCCAATCCCGCGGCTGTGGCCTTCGACACCGTGGCCGCAGGGGTGGCGCGCAATGCCGATGAAGTGATCATCGACACGGCCGGCCGCCTGCACACCAAAGACAACCTCATGGACGAGCTGAAAAAACTGGTGCGCGTGGTGGAGAAAAAAATGCCGGGCGCTCCCCACCGGGTGCTGCTCGTGCTGGACGCCACGCTCGGGCAGAACGCACTCCAGCAAGCCAAGGAATTCACCGCCGCCGTGGCCACCACGGGCGTGGTGCTCACCAAGCTCGATGGCTCAGCCAAAGGGGGAGCCGCTTTTGCAGTTTCTGCCGACCTGGGCCTCCCTGTGGCCTATGTGGGCGTGGGCGAAACGGCCGGAGACCTGCGGCCCTTCTCTCCCGCAGAATTTGTGCAGCATTTACTGCCTTGAAATTTGACAGCGTGCCCTCACAGTTGGACAATCATGGGGAATGCCGAACTTACGCAAGCACCTGCTGATCAATCCGCACTTCCAGGTGCGTTTTGCCGTGCTCTTTAGCATCGCGGTGCTCACCTTCAGCTCGATCTTCCCGATTTTTGTCTACGCGCTCTTTGATTCTCTCCAACGGCACTCTTATTTTGCCAAAAATCCCAACGCCCTCCAGGTGCTGCTCGAAGCCCGCTATGACATCACCATCTTTTTTATCGTCCTAGCCCTGGTCACCCTAGTGACGGCCTTCCTCCTCGCCCTTTTCCATTCCCACCGGATCGCCGGGCCGCTCTATAAGCTGCGGATCTCGATGGTGGCCATGCAACAGGGCGTGCTCGACCGCCACATCCACTTTCGCAGCAAAGACAATTTTCAGGAACTGGCCGACGGCTTCAATGCAATGACGGATGCGATCTTCATCCGCCGCCGCCGGGATTTTGAGCGCGTGCACTCGGTGCTTCCCAAGCTCGAGCGCTTGCAGCGTTCGCTCTCCGGAGCCGAACAATCCGCAGTGACCGAAGTGCTCAATGCCCTCCAAGAGCTGAGCCACGAGCTCCCGCTGAAGTGATTATGAAACTCCTCCTTTGCCTCCTATGGCTATGTCCCATGGCCTCCGCAAAATCCCAGCTGCCCAAGGAGTTGCAGGATTTTTTTGGCCCGCCCCCCCAGGGCTTTGAACAAACTTACCTAAGCCCCGCGCGCAAGCTAAAGAACGCGCTCGAAAAACGGGGCGCCAAAAAGTGGGACTCCGTGATCGCCGCCCTCCTGCCGCTGGAAAAAAGCGCCATGGCCGACATTGCCCTCTTCGAACTCTCGCTCGCCTATAAGGAAAAGAAACAGTACGCCAAGAGCTCCAGCTATGCAGGCCGCCTGCTCGTGGAATTCCCGGGCTCGCCCTACTCCGACCGCCTCGACGATTTCATCTTAACCAACGATTGCGCTCTCGCTCAGGACGAAGGCAAAAAAGCCACTGGCCCCGCTGGCCGGGCAAAGGCGATTCCGCTCCTGCAGCGCTGCCTCTACAAAACACCGTGGCGCGGATGGAACGAGCTGGCCACGCAGGCGGGCCTGCTCTATGACTTGCTGAAAAAATCGAAAGATCCTTTGTTTGGCGCTTTTGTGACCGAGCTGATCCAAGCCCTGCCCGCCTCTGCGGATCTGCGCACGCGCATCCAGAAAGAGATTCCTGATGCCGAGCTCCGCGCCTATGCGGATGTGGCGCGCTACCGCAATAATTCGCGGGTGCCGGTGCCAGTGAAAGCCCAGAACCCCGATGCCGATCTCTTCGACCAAGGCATGCAATCCGTGCTCAAGGGCGAGTGGAAGGAAGCCAAGGATAGTTTTGAAAAAATCTTGGCGGACTATCCCAATTCCGAACATGCCGATCGCGCCCAGTACTGGATCGCCCGATCTGCCGAAGCCAGGGGAGACAAGGGCGGCGCACGCGACATCTACGAAAAGATTTTCGCCGAAAATCCCCTCACCTACTACGGCCTGCAGAGCGCCCTACGCCTGCAAAAAAACCTCTCGCTCTTCCTCGCCCCTGGAGAGAACAAGCCCGCCAAACTAGAAGGCGCCCTGCTCTCTCGCCAGGCGATTGCACTTTGGCGCCTGCGTGCCTTCCTCGAAACCGGCTTGATCGACCACGCCCGCGAAGAAGCCAAGTTCCTCTCCCAGCACCGCCCCGGTGGCTTCGCCTTCGGCCAGTACAAGCCCGAGGGGGCCCTCGCGCTCGCCCAGCTTTTTCAGTTATCGGGCTACCCCCAGGGCGCCTTCTCGCAGGCCTATGCAGCCCTGAGCCTCGATGCCAGCCTGCTCAATGCCACCACCCTGAAATTCATTTTCCCCGAGCACTATCTTGCGGAGTTTACAGCGGCCAGCACCCGCACCGGCGTGCATCCCCTGCTCCTCCTCTCGCTCACCAAACAAGAATCGGCCTTCTTGCCCAATGCCCTTTCGCGCGCCAATGCGATGGGCCTGATGCAGCTCCTGCCGGCTACGGCCCAAGAAGTGGATCCTAGTCTCAAGCCTGAACATTTATTCGAGCCCGAGCCCAATGTTCGCGCTGGCTCGCGCTACCTGCAAAAACTGCTAGAGCGTTTCCAGGGCAATATCGCTCTCGCTCTAGCGGGCTATAATGCCGGCCCCACGCGGGCGGCGCAGTGGCAGAAGAAAATGCTGGAATCAGAAGTGATGAAAAAGGAATTCGACGTGGACATTTTCATCGATACCATCCCCTTCACCGAAACCCGCAAATACGTGGGCTCGATCCTCCGTAACTATGCCTGGTACAAGCTTCTCAGCAATGATGGTAAGGTGATGGCAATACAGGAGCTCGCATTCCAATGGCAACAAACTCCCCCGAAGAACTAGGTTACTTCCGATCCTACCGCCGCATCGTAATGTATGAAGACCTTAACGCCGCCGGCACCATCTTCGGCGGCAAGCTCGTGGCCTGGATCGACGAAGGCACGGCTATCTATGCCGGCTGCCAGATGAACGCCCGCCGGGTGGTGACCAAAAAAATCTCTGAGCTGATCTTCAACCAACCCGCACGCCTGGGCGATATGCTCGAGATCTGGTGCAAGATTGCCCATAGCGGCCGCAGCTCGCTCACGATCAGCGTGCTGGTCACGCGCCGGTCTTTTGCCGATGATCCCGCCCATACGCCAGAAAATCCGGATGCCGAGATCTGCCGCTGCGAACTGGTTTTTGTGTCGGTGGACGAGCAAGGGCGGCCACGGCCCTGGAATACTAGCGCGGGTTAAGCAGTAGTCTGCCTGCTTACCTTCTGGGGGGTGATTAGTTCACTCATGCCCCCATGAACACCTTCCGATAGAACACTATGATTTGGCTGAAAAAAAGCCTCCTTTGGGCCCCCATAGCTTACGCCTCCTCGAACCAGAAATGTTTACCTGGCTACGGAACGATATCCTCAGCCTCCTTCGTTTCTCCCGCCGAAAAAACCATTCAGGAAGTGAACCGATTTTTTCAAGACACTCGGCATCTACCCCGAGGATACCTGCCGGCCATAGAGGGGAAGGTGCATCCCGAAGTCCGCCTAGAACGCGATCTCTACGTTCTTGTGACGAACGGAGACCCAGCTCTTTTGTTGCTCGACGAGGCCGTGCTAAAGGAACTACAAAAAACGCGCCTTTTTCAAGCGGTAAGCCAAGCTAAAGACAAATCAAATTCCCACGTCTCGAAAAAAATCGTGCAGCAGCGTATCGAGACGTTTCGCCTTCTAGAGACACGCCCTGGCCAACCAAGGGAGAGTCCACGCTCTTCCCCTCCCACTCCCAAAGTCCGCAAAATGCCCGCTCCGAAGATCGATCACGCCGATCCCCGCCAGGTGGTCAATGCAGTGAATGATCTCTACGAAAAGCATGGCCGATTGCCAAGAGGTTCCATGGCATCCAGTTGGGAGCGGCGCCTTAGGCAGGCGCTTTTAACGATGTTTGTTCGCGGCAATTCGGAACTCACGCTTTTGCAACCAGAGGTGAAGTCAAAAATACGCGAGCTTCAAGTTTACCAGAGAGACCTAGCCAGCCTACGGGTTTTGATCGTACGCGAAGCCGCCCATGGCTCCTTAACCGATCACCGTTGGCAGCGAATACGAATTTTCCAGTCTTTCGGAGAAGATTTTTCCGATATCCTGCCGTAGCAGGAAAGGTCACTGCGAAGCGTCTGACTTCACTAAACTAAGGGCGCGCGAGCCATGCGCTCCGCCACCGGTGCGGGCGCGATTCTTCCACAGGATTTCCACATTTTGTACATGGGTGGAGACATGCTCATTGCGATGTTTCACTTCCACCATGCCATTGCGATAGACCGTGACAAAAGCTTCCTCAAGGTAGGTGGGCTCTTCGCCATAATAATAGAAAATCACCCGATGCGCGGCACCGGAGTCGAGCGCGAACCAGGCTCGTTTTAGCTTTTGCCAAAATTCCATATCTCTATTGATTAACGTAGGGGCCGGCGCGCCACAAGACGAAAGTCTGCAGCAAGAAAAGATTCCTCTACCGCTTCAAGGTAAGTTATTGAGATTGCGTGCAAAATAGCCCGCACCCATGGTGGCGGCTACTGCTGAACGCCAAAATAGTCCAGGCGGCAGCTCACGAGAATTCGCGTGATCGACAAGAAGGGAAGCAAAGTCTCGCGCAGCAAATCGAGGCTCTCCACATGGGCGGCCAATAAATAACCTAGCTCTCTCGACTCTCTCCAATCGTAAATCAGGGTACCTCGCTGGGACTTGAGGAGCGCTTGGATATAGATTTTGTCTTCTTCGACCAGCGAGCGAGCGTCTTGAAAGTGCACGTCATAGTCCTTGTTGGTACAGTCGGGAATCTCTAGCTCGCGTTGCGGAGCCATTCCCAGCAATAGGACAAACAAAAAAATCGATATTCTAGGCATTCTTGACTCCGGGCAAAAGGGAGTCCGCACTATATAAAAATAGGGTGTTTTAGTCAAGAATATTGATCCGGCGCACCATATGGGTAAGGGCTGGATTTTTCTAGGTTCTTAACCGCCCCACCAAATCGCCAATCGTGAAGGGCGCGGAGCCCTCGAAGCGATTGTTCACCAGCACGATCGCCTTGCGGCCGCTCTCGAGGGCGGCCTGGGCGAGGAGTGCCAGGTCCCGTCGCCCCTCTTCGTAAATATCTTTTATTTCTTTGTACGGCTGGAACTCCCGCACCGCCTCTTCATGGGTGCGTCCGGGCCGCAGCAGCGCCAGCACCACAAAGGGGCCCTTGTCCTGCGCGCCGCCCGCCGCAAGATAAGTAGCCCACTGCTGCCCGAGGCTGGGCATCTTTGTCCAGGAGGTGAAGGCCGGCGCCACTTCCAGCTCGCGCAGCAGGCGGTAGAAATCCTCGCGCACCAGGATCGGGTTGCGGAATTCCACGGCATAGGGGATGTCGCGCGGGATGGAGCGGAAGAATTTTGCGAAGGCCGCCAGATCCTGCTCCTCAGGCCCCGAGAACTCAAAAAGCACGGTGCCGATGCGGTCCTGCAGGCGGCGGATCGGGCCAAGGAATTGCTCGGTGAATAGATCGGGATTGAGGTAGTCGGGGTTCTTTTTCCCCGACCATTTTCCATAGGCCGGCAACTGCGGAAAAGCCGAGAGGGTGATGCGCTTGGTGACCTTCGGGCAGAGGCGAAAATTCTCAGGCGTAGATTCCACGAGATAGGCCATCATATCGGCCATCGGCCAGGTGTAGTAGGTGAAGTCCACGCCCACGCAAGGCAGCGAAGAGGTGTACTCCCGGAGCGAAGCGCGCTGGAACTGTGCCTCCGAGCTATAACCACCCTGGTAGATCATTCCCTCCCAACCGCGGTACTTCCACGAGCTGGTGCCGATGTAGAGCCCCTGGGCCGCGAGGCGGAACACTTCTTTGGGAACAAAGGGGGGGCGCAGGGGCGCTGGCCCGCGGGGGACGTGCATGAACGCAAAGCTCTCTTGCTGGTCCGGTCCCCTTTTTGACATCCC
>JAKFYM010000124.1 GCA_021730855.1 Bdellovibrionales bacterium | reverse complement strand
TTTCTAAGCTTAGGTTTCTGGCTCTTCGGGATCCATGCTCAGCATTTTCGTGGGCTCGCCATCCTGGGCAAGCGCCGCAAGGTCGCTGGAATATTCATCGCCCGCCGCCATCGGCAGAGGCTCTTCCACCTCCTCCGGCGGAGGGGTGGCCGCTCCTGCGGGCGCTTCGGCCGAAGCCATGGGCGCCTCCGGCATTTCTAGGGGCTCGTCCAACAAGTCTTCGGCATTGGCAGCGCCCCCCACCAGAGGCTCGAGCGCTTCTAGCTCTTCTTCGCCAGAATAGTCATCCTCAATCATGCCCACCGCCAAGTGCAGTGCCCTGGCCACCCGGGAGAGCTTGGCCAAGTAACGCTCCGCTTCGATTTGGGCTTGCACCTTGCCGTCCTGCAGCTGGTCGAGGTCAAACTCGAGGGCGTCAATCTTCCGCTGCAGGTCAAAAACTTTTTCATCCCGCGCTTGCAGAAGCGTGGACGAATCCTTGCGCACTAGCTCCAGCCGCGCCTCGAGATCGCGCTCATTCTCGCGGATCTTTCGAATATCCTTGCGCACGCGAACGCGCAAGTTTTCGTATTTCTCATTGGCGTCGCCCAGCTGGGTCTCGAGATTACGCATGCGCTCCGCCTGAGTGCGATGGTCGCGCTCGGCCTCTGCCCTTTCCTGCTCTTTTTCTTCGAACAAGCGCTGGGATTCGGCCTGCATGGCCTCCACCTTTTTGCTCATCTCTTCCTGCAGGTGCTCAAACTCACGCAGGCGCAGCTGCAGCTGCAGGGCCTCTTTTTGCAGGCGCTCATTCTCCAGCGCGAGCTCCTGGCGCTCGTCCTCGGAAATCCCCAACTGCTCTTCCTTGATACGCAAATATTTGCGTAAGACTTCCACGTCTTCAGAATCGGCCCGCGAGGGCAGTTTTTTCTTGGGCTTGGGAGGGGTCGCGCGCGGCGCATCTTCGAACGAAAGATCGGCGAGCTCATCGATCGTGCAGCCAAAAAGATCCGCTAATAAACCGAGAAAGCCCTCGGGGGGCATCGGCACCCGCGCATAACGATGCGCAGCGCCCGCGGTTTTGGAATGCGCACGAAAAGCTTCTTTGCTCCACTCCGAAGAGACCAGCACGATTTTGCGGGGACTATTGCCAATGGCCGCACGGGCTTTGAGCAAAAAAGATTCGGCTTCGGGAACTTCCGCACGCACGAGCAGGAGGTCGAAGGCCATGCCTGCTAGAGGAGAAAGCGCATTGGCAACGGAAGAAACTCGGTTTATGTGCAAACCAAAGTCTTCCAGAACCTGCCATCCGTTGCTGTCGGTCCAAGGAGTATTGTCCGCATCCACCCAGAGAACGCGCATCCTGTGCCACCCTTTCAAGAACCATCTTGGTTCTCCATCTTTGATTGTACTGTATAAACCCTTGGTAAAAAACAGGAATTGACAGCAAAAGCGCTTGTTCATTAGCATAAGCAAGAAAGCGAGCGAACTACTTGAATATCGAGGAAAATAAGAAAAAATCCCGCCTCTCCGAGGACTTAACCGTGGTGCTGATACGCGGAAACGGGAGCCCGCGCTCCTTTCGCCTCTCGGTGACCACCCTCCAGCGCACCCTCACGGCCCTAGGCTTTTTGTTTGCCACCTCGGTGCTCACCGCCGTGGTGCTGCTGCTGATGAACCTCTTCCGTGACGAGCGCCCGGAGAGCACCCCGATGGCCGTGCTCAATCCCCCCGCAGAAGCCCCTCTCAACCCCTCGCCTATTCCGGCCGCCGAGGAGCCCACGGCGTCCGAGCCTAGGACAGGTCTCTGGCAGAAAATCACCGGGGCGGGGCCGAGCGGAGGTGCCCCTGACAGCGAGCTGCAGAAAGAAGTGGAAGGCCTGCGCGGCGATGTGGCGCGGCTCAATGCTCAGATCGACCATCGCAAGGACCTACCGGCGGGCAATAATATGGCGCTCCTGCAGTTCTTCGGCCCGCGCAGCGTCGTGGTGACCGAAACCGAAGCGCGGATGCAGGTGAAAAATCCCAAGGTGGGATTGGACGAGGGCAATAAACAAGTTTACTTAGACTTCGAGCTCCACAACGTGGACCCGAGCCAACGCCAAGTGCGCGGCTATATCGTGGTGCTCGCCAAGACCAAGGATTTTTTCGCCACCTATCCGGCCAATGCCTTAAGCCCGAGCCAAAATATCGTGCTCGACTTCACCAAGGGCGAGACCTTCGGGGTTTCCCGCTTCCGCCAAGCGCGTGCCACCTTCCCGGCCACTTTGCTCGACGGCAAGCGCCCGCTCTTCCAGATCTTATTGTTCGCAAATGATGGCCGCATCCTCGCCAATTTGCATGTGGAGGGCAGCTAATGGAAGCGATTCCCGGGCGTCAGTTAGAATCGGAAGTCACGCTTCTCAGCCAGGGCACCCTGGTGAAGGGCGAGATCACCCTCGATCGCATGGCCCGCCTGCATGGCCGCGTGGAAGGAAAGGTTTTTGGCCTCGACGAGAGCGTGATCGTGATTGGCGAGACCGCTTCCGTGCACGGCGAGATCCGGGGCGATGAGATCATCATCGATGGCTTCGTGTTCGGCGATGTGCACGCCAAAACAAAAGTGACTGTCTCCGAATGCGGCCGCCTGATCGGGAACGTGCACGCGCCGAAATTTGAGGTGAAGTTCGGGGCCCACTTTGAGGGCCGCGCGATCACGGTGGCGCATAGTTTGGTGAGTGCGAAGGAACAAGCCAGCAACACGATAAGCCCTTAGCTAGATGTAGGGCCTATCTTAGCCACCGAACAGACGTAGCGTACTGTCCAGAACAAGTGCCCTTGTTCACCGTACTAACCGCTCGTCTTTCCACTTCAATTAAATCATTCCGCGCCTGCCGAAAATTTCGGTTTATACTAGGCAACATTTTAACAATATCGACCATGATCTTAATGCCCATCAAGTGCTGAACAGGCACGACAATAGGAATAGTTTTTGCGATAATAACTTTTGGAGTCGCCAGTGCTCGGCCACCTCTAGGTAAAAAGATAGTTGCTATACTTTTCAAAAAATCCTCACCAACGGTGCTGCGAAAAGTATTCGTCGCAAGCGAACAACTCACAAGACGTAACTCTGCTCCAGGTGCCGCAAAATCTAAATTGAGGTTGCCCAAAAGTGATAGCTTTTCTTGGCTTAGCAAAGTGCCTTCCCTCGCCTGACGATTCATAGCCGGATCTATTCCAATGCCTATTTTCCCAGGGGCACCATGTCCAAAAATTTCTATCCGGTCAATGGACTGATCTTGTGGCAGAGCTTGTAATTTTTCCCTAAGGTCAGCAAAAGAACTGATATGCAACAATTGGGCATCGGGATGGTTCGAATAGACAGTCGCGAATACTCCTTCCGGATACCCAGCCAGCGGATCCTTCTCACTAATAAAATTTAAGAATAGAACCCGCTTGGGTTCGGAAGAAAAAACCTTATCAGTTTTTTTTATGAAATCGGACAAACCGATTTCAAAGAACATTTTTTTCAATCTGTAAGAAAGATAAACAGCACCTACATAACCACCGACATATGGAATATCTTCGGCTACGGTGGTTTGAACGCCTTCCACCACTCCCTGACTAATAGTATTGAAAACTAAGTCAAAACTAACCACAAAGGGCGCCATAACATAGCGACCGAAGTCTGACTGAGCGTTCGTTGCGTTCACCTCTTTTAGGGAACCCCATTCGATTTGTGGCTCAGGTTCGGCGGCAAATACAGCGGAAGCGGCCAAAATTCCGCCGATCCATAAAAATCTGAAAAAGACTTCCATCTTGGCGTTTCGTAGTTGCGTAAAAAAATCTTTACACAATTGTCTGCCTTTAGCGTGTAGCGATGCCCGTATAGTAGGTGTGAGGCCACAACTTTCCTAGCCGAGCCCCCACTAACCCCCCAGCCACCCATTCTCCCGGTACCAGCGCGCGGTTTGCTCGAGGCCCTTCTCTAGTTCCCAGTAAGGCGCAAAGCCCAGCACCTTCCGCGCCCGCGCATTGGAGCAAGTCCAGGCGGCGGCTTCAATCTCCCGCACCTTGTCCAAAGAAAACGGCAGCACCTTGCCAAAGGCGCGCGTATAGGCCGAGCAAAATCCCGCCGCCCCCTTCATCAGAAAAATCGGCAGCCGCACCGGGATCGCATTTTTATTCAGCGCCTTCGCCATCAGCCGCATCGCCTCTTCCCAGGAATATTCCCCGCTCCCGGCCACGTAGAAAATCTCGGCGCGCTCCTGGGCCGCCTGCGTGCCCGCGAGCACAATTCCCTGCACGAGATCATCCACGTGCACAAAGCTATAACGGCGCGGATCCGGGCGCTCGGTGCCGAGCAGGGGCAGGATTCCTCTCTGGATCGCCTGAAAAAAAGTAAACACTCCCTTATCGCGCGGGCCATAGACCGCCGGCGGGCGCACCACGCTCACGGGAAAGTCCCCTGCCGCCAGCACCACACGCTCGCCCTCGAGCTTGCTCGCACCATAGTCGGAAACGGGGCGGCTTTCGTCGCCCTCCAGCCGCACCCGCTCACGCGTGGAGGGGCCGGCCGCGGCCAAGGAGCTCACGTACACAAAACGCTGCAGATTTTTCCCGTACTTCCGCGCGGCTTCCACGAGGTTCTTGGTGCCCGCCGCATTGGATTCAAAAAAATGCTCCCGCGAGCGCGCCGCCACGAGGCCCGCCACGTGAAAAATCACGTCCACTTCCTGCACCGCTGCACGCAGGCTTTCGGGATCGCGCAGATCCCCCTCCACGGGCGTGAATTTCGCGAGCAGGAGATTGTTCATCGAGCTGGTGCGCCTCACCAGGGCTTTGGTGGCAAAGCCTCGCCGGTTCAGCTCCTCGCAAAGAGTGCTGCCCACAAAGCCCGTGGCTCCGGTGACGAGTGCCCGCATATTCTTCCCCTCTTGATCGGTGGATGGCTAACGGCTAGTGTCCTACCATGGCGAACAAAGAAGCCAAAAGCAAGATGGTGGTCACGGTGCTCGGCTGCGGAACTTCCGTGGGCGCGCCCATGATTGGCATGCAGGGCCTGCCGCAGTTTAAAAATCCCAAGAACTGGCGCCTGCGCGCGAGCCTGCTCCTCGAGCCTGCCGGACGCGGAGGGCCAGCCGTGCTCGTCGACACCTCGCCCGATTTCCGCCAACAGGCCTTGCAGTTTTTTCCCAAGATGCCGCGGCTCGATGCCATCTTGCTCACCCACACCCATGCCGATCACCTGCACGGGTTGGACGACATTCGCCCCTTCAATTTTGTGCAAAAAGAAGCCCTCCCGCTCTACGCAGAGCCCCAAGCGCTGGAGGATGTGCGCACGAAATTTTCCTATATTTTTCAGCCCACCCAAGAAGGCGGAGGCAAGCCGCGCCTCAGCCTCCATCCCGTGCAAGAGAAGCCCTTTCGATTGACGGCCTGCGCCGATCCCTTCCTCCACCACTTGGAAATCATTCCGCTGCCCCTCGTCCACGGAACCGTATCCTGCTTGGGTTTCCGGCTGGGGCCAATTGCCTACCTCACCGATTGCAGCTATATTCCCCCCACAACGATCGCGAAGATGCAGGGGCTGGAACTTCTTATTTTAGATTGTCTGCGGCCCAAGCCTCATTCGACTCATCTGCATGTGGACCTTGCCCTAGACTACGCTCGCAAAATCGGCGCGCGCAAAACGGTCTTCACCCACATGGGATTTGAGCTGGAGTACGAGGCTTTTAAAAAGTCGCTGCCGCGGGGGATGGTTCCCGCCTACGACGGAATGCAATTTCGGTTATCGCGGTAAGGGATGGTCCCTCACCAAAAATTGGAGTTCGTATGATCATCGGTGTCCCGAAGGAAATCAAAAACAACGAAAGCCGCGTGGGCCTCACCCCCGGTGGCGTGAATATGTTGGTCTCGCACGGCCACAAGCTCCTGCTCGAGACCAAGGCGGGCGTGGGCATCGGCGTCTCCGACGAGCAATACACCAAAGCCGGCGCGCAGATCGTGGACAGCAATAAAGACATCTGGGAACGCTCCGACATGGTGATCAAGGTCAAGGAGCCGATCCAACCTGAATACGCCCTCATGCGCCCCGGCCTCATCCTCTACACCTACCTCCACCTCGCCGCCGAGCCCGAGCTCACCAAACAACTCATCGAGCGCAAAGTTTCGGCCATCGCCTATGAAACCATCCAGCTCGAAGACGGCACCCTCCCCCTCCTCACTCCGATGAGTGAAGTGGCCGGACGCATGGCCACCCAAGTGGGCGCGCGCTACCTGCAAAAGAGCGAGGGCGGAAAAGGCATCTGTCTC
>JAKFYM010000285.1 GCA_021730855.1 Bdellovibrionales bacterium | reverse complement strand
GTGATGAGCCAGACGGATTGGAAGGAGGCCGTGGCCACCTTCACCGAAGAAATTCGCCAGGCTCTGCCAAACGTGAAGCTCATGCACAATGGCGCTTGGTTCGAGGGGACGCACTCGAACTTCCAGGATCCCGTGGTGAAGCGGCACCTGGCTTCTGGGGATTTTTATATGATTGAGTTTGGGCTATTTGACCAGGGCGTGAATCCCGGCAGTGGGCTCTATTCGATTGGCCAGCAAATAAAATTTATAGAAACACTCCAGAGCTCGGGTGGCGCGGTGGTGCTGAACGTGAAGGGCCCCGATGGTGCCGAGAAGGAAAGCTCGCTGGCCTATTATTTCCTCTGGAAAAAGAACAAAGATATGATTGGAGACCCCAATGTGTGGCCAGATGTGCCGCTCTGGGCGGGGTATGCGGCAGACCTTGGTGAAGCCAGCGGCGGGTATGCGCGCTCGCAGGGGATTTTGAGGCGGGATTTTAGCAAGGGCCTGGTGGTGTTCAACGACACCACTACCAGTGTGTCTCTTTCATTCCCCGGCTACTCGGGCTTGGGTGGCCAGGGAGCGAGCTTTACGCTGGCGCCGAAAACGGGTCGGGTGTTGGTCAAGAATCCTTAATGTCCCTAGAAGTGGTCTCATAAATAGGTCTACTGCAGCTGGCTGAAAACCGCGACTCCTTCGTTGTCGGACCGAAAAGGTGCTCGACGTAGCTCTGCTACGCCTCCGCGCCTTTTCGGCCCTCCGCCTCGGATTCACGGGCTTCGCCACGTCCTATTTATGAGACCACTTCTAGCGTGTGGGGCGCTCACCTAAGGAGCTTCCTGATACCCATCCCAGCCTTCATCGCCCTGGCGGATGCGTTTGTCCTCTTCGGCGAACATGCGCTCGATATCCACCCGCGCTTGCTGCGCCTGCGAGATACGCGCGCCATCACTATCGCGGTCGCGTGCCATGCGATCCACCATGCTGTGGTCGAAGTCGCGAAATTTCTGCGCCAGGCTGTGGGCTTGGTAGCGGGGCATGCCTAGTTGCTCAAGCACGAGCCGGCCCAGGCGGAGGGAGCCATCAAAGGCTTCGCGCTCGAGAAGGTGCACGCCTCTGGCTTTCAATTCAAAAACATGGTTCACGTTTCTCGCGCGGCAGATCAAGGTGAGGTGAGGAAAGTGTTTTTGGGCTAGGTCCACGAGCGCGAGGCTGGCTTCCACATCGTCGATCGCCACCACGAGGATCTTCGCATTCTCGGCACCGGCGGCTTCGATGAGATCGAGGCGGGTTGCGTCTCCATAAAAAATCTTGAATCCGAACTTGCGCAGGAGCTCCACCTGGTCGGCTTCGAAATCGAGCACCGTGGCCTTGATGCCATTGGCGAAGAGATAGCGCCCCACGATTTGTCCCACGCGCCCAAAGCCCGCGATGATGACCGGCGCTCCACTGCTCACTACCTCGTCCGCTTCGCGCGGGCTGCCTTTTTCGAGGCGGGAGGCGAGGAAATAGTCATAGGCTTTGACCGCGAGCGAGACGCCCACGAAAGAGAGCGCACTCACGGCCACGAGGGGCCCACGCTCTTCCTCGGTGAGGATGCCTAGGCTAAGGGCTGTGCCAAAAAGCACGAAGGCGAATTCTCCCACCTGCGCGAGGGCGAGGGAGAAAAAAGGCAGCTGCGTGCGCGGCACACGAAAAATCCAGCCCACCAAATAGTGCAGGGCTGTTTTGAGCAGGATGATCACCACCACGGCCGAGGCTATGAGGGCGGGGTTCTGGAGGATGTCGCTGGAGCGCACGCTCATGCCGATAGAGATGAAAAAGAGCCCGAGCAGGAGGCCCTTGAAGGGCTCGATATCGGCCTCGATCGCGTGACGATATTCGCTATCGGCGAGGAGGAGCCCGGCGAGGAAGGCCCCAAGCCCCATCGAAAGCTCGAAACTTTCCATCAGGAGCGCCATGCCCACCACGAGCAAGAGCGCCAGGGCCGTGAAGAGCTCGCGCATGCGCACATTGGCGATCATCCGAAAAATGTGGCGCAGGAAGAGGCGGCCAATCACAAACACCAGCACCAGAATGCCCACGATTTTGCCAAAGTGCAGGAGCTTGAGGAGTGGATCCGTCACGCCTGTGCTGGGAGCGAGGAGGGGAAGGAGCGCGAGCATGGGGATCACGGCGATGTCTTGGAAGAGGAGCACCGCAAAGGCCGAGCGGCCTCCCGGAGAGTGCAGGCTTTTGCGTTCATTCAGGAGCTGCAGCACCATGGCGGTGGACGAGAGCGAAAAACTCATGCCCACGAGCAAGGCCACCGGCCAGGAAAAAAGAAAGCTCGCGAGGAGGGCAAAGACGGCGAGGCAAGCAACCACCTGCAAGCCACCGAGGCCAAAAATGGAATAGCGCATCTGCCAGAGTTTGCGCAGCTCGAGCTCAATTCCAATGAGGAAGAGCAGGAGGACGACTCCGAACTCGGAGAAATGCAGGATGTCTTCCACATTGGTGATCAGGCGCAAGCCCGAGGGGCCGATCAGGAAGCCGGCGATGAGGTAGCCGAGCACGGAGCCGAAGCCGAGTTTCTTGCTAATGGGAACGGCCAGCACGGCGGCGGCAAAAAAGATGAAGGCGCTCCAGAGAAATCCTTCCATCATTGCGCTCCCGTCGAGAGCTGCACGAGCCGCTGCCGCACGGATTCGGCATGCTGGAGGAGGGTATCCTCGCTCACGCGGGTGGAGTGGTGGAGCACGAGGGGCTCATGCCACTGCATCCCGCAGAGCCTAGCGGTCTGTTCATATGGAGGAAAAAAAGCGGAGAGGGGGAAGCGGTTGTAGCCACTAGGGGCATAACTATCCAGCGGCCCACCGGTGGTGATCGAGAGCAGGAAATCCTTGCCTACGAGGGCGCGGCCTTTGGGTCCATAGGCGAAATCAAATTCCAGCACGCTGTCCATCCAGAGCTTGAGGAGCGGGGGCATGCTGTACCAATAGAAGGGGTGCTGAAAGAAGATCAGGTCGTGTTCCTGCAGGAGCTGCTGCTCGCGTTTTACGTCGATATAAAACTCTGGGTAGAGCTCATAGAGGGGGCGAAAACTTAGGTTGGCGAGGGGCGTGAGGCTTTCCACGATCTTGCGATTGGCCCGGGAGCGCTGCGGGTTGGGGTGGGCGTAGAGGCAGAGGATCTTTTTCATCGACCGACTATAGCAAAGTTTTTTGGTTTGTTGTGCTAGCAAATGGGGAGGGGGAGTTGCCTGCCATTGCACTGTGGCAGATGACACTTCGCTCTGGAATTAACGATTAAATTTTGAATTTTGGCAGCACTGAGTTGTCTAGCGTTGATTTGCAAGCGTCAAGGAAGGCTATGATTCGATAGCGAAGACTGGGAAGCCGGAACTGCGGTTCCGGCTCCAGGTCAATGATGCGAATTCAGCGTGTCGTATTGAAGTGTTTTATTTAGCGGTGCAGCAGTAGGTGAAGTGAGTAACACCACTATTATTGTTTGTTTGAGCGGCGATAGAAAAGGGCAGTTTCGTATCGCATTCTGCTTCCATTCTAGTCTGTAGTTCACCGGAACTGGTTATAGTACAGAAGAAATTCCCAGAAGATGCGGGCTTACGTTTTGTTTCAGTTGAATGTTTATGTTCTGCCGCAAAGGACGCCTGATTTAGTATCAATGAGATGCTCATGCTGATCATAAATTTCATTTTGGTTATTCTCCTAGAGTTAATTATATAATTGTAAAGTGACCGACACTTTGAAGGCAAGTAGTTCCAAAATCCGATCAATCCTTGGCGGCCGCCACCCACTATAGCGCTGGCCTGGATAGCCTTATAGTCGATCTGGAGGCCCTGCTTCCGTTATCGTGCGCTCCTGGCGGCACGATTCAAGCCGCTAACGTACAAGTCGGATTTGGAAAAGTATCTCATCGCCTGTGGCACTTGCAGCCAAGAATTTCTTACCGGTTCCTTACCGCAAAGGCCACGGTAGACCAACTGGTAAAGGACTGGGTCATGCCTCCCAAGAACACTCCCAAGAAGCAGACTTTTCCCATCACGGAAGATGCCATTTGCTCATTGGGAACTTTTGGCTACAAATTGGTTTCCGATTTCTCCATAGAAGTGAAATAGATTTAGAGTTCGTTAAGTAGTGGCCGTCGTTCGGCAGGTCGCTGCAGAATTTGGGCCACCCCCGCCCCGGTTACGCGGGCGGGGGGGCATCACTTAGGGCGCACCACGAAGCAGAGCGTTGTTTTCGTGAGCGCCAACGGGTATGAAGTTTCACTCCATCCGCGAACAGAACTTTGAGTTTCTTGTCCTTAGCAGGCTTGTCTTCCTGGTCGCCTGATTGCCCGCACAGTTCCAAGCTCGACCCTCAACAAACTGTTTCATTTTAAAAACGGAACACTTTGTTCTGTTTGCGTTTGACTGTTTGGGTGGGTCTGGCAAGCTGGTCAGATATGGATCCGCACGACCGATTGCTAAAGGCAATGCTTCATGACTACCAGGCAAGGCGCGCCAAGAACGCCTCTTTTTCGCTGCGTGCCTATGCTCGGTTCCTCGGAATTCAGCCCTCGGGGCTAAGTAATATTTTCAATGGCCAAAGACGGATTAGTCGCAAGATTGGCGCGAAAATCATTTCGCGTATTTCCCTGGACCCCAATGATGCGATGGGTTTCCTACAGGCGTTAAAAAGTAAGTACCCACGAACAGATGCAGCCATGCAATATGTGCTCATTGAGCGAGCGACGTTTGAGGTCATCTCTAACTGGTACTATCTTGCCATCCTGACATTGGCGGAAACCAATGACTTTGACAGCACTCCCACTTGGATAGCCCACCGCTTAGGGATATCTAGCACGAAAGCTGCGGTAGCTCTCAAGACCCTCACCTCTATGGGTTATCTTTCTCGTGATGGCAAGACGAAAAAACTTCGTCCAACCCACAAGAATTTTGCCACCACGGTAGATATACCCGACCTCGCTATCCAAAAAAGTCATCTTACTCATTTAGATTTAGCGGCGGCAGCGCTCCAGGACCAGTCGGTTCACCGTAGGGAATTTGGTTTCACGAATATCGCCATTGACCCTACGTTGATCCCTGAGGCTAAGGCGAGAATACGAAAATTTCGTCGAGACCTATGCGCGTTTCTCGAGGGAAAGCCGAAAAAAACGGCCGTCTTCCGCCTAGGGGTGCAGCTCTTTGCCCTCACAAAGGATGTAGAGACGCATTCTTAATGCAGGGGAGTTTTCGTTGTAGCAATCGGTATGAGTAAAAAGGGGGATTTATGTATTCTATCTTGGTCGGCTGGCTCTTTTCTTTTTGTGCGTATGCGGGAACGGAAGTCAATAATGGCGGCGGCACCGCTGAGCAGAACATCTTGTATGCTTATGTCAATTTAGAAAAAATGGTGAGCATGTGCTTGCCCTCCAGGTTTTGTGAGCTAGATCGCACGCAAGAAATCAATCTTGCCAAAATTGGCGCGGCCATTCCCCAAGAATTGCTTTCAAAAGACCAGATTCAGTTTAAATCGGAGAAGAAAAACCCCGGATTTTTTATCGTCGATGGCGTGGAGCGAGTGGCCGTGACCGGCTCCACAATCGGGAGCCAGATTTTTATCAATCTAGATTTAATTTATAGCCAAGGTCCGGGGTTTACGACCGTGGCGATGGATATTCCTTCCGCCGCCGCCATGCTAGTGCACGAGATTGGCCACCACGTGGGGCTATCGAATGATCTCGTGGGCTTGGATCTTATTGGGGCTAAGGTGAAGAGCTTTTTGTTGGGAAGGTCGCAGAAGATTTACCATTCGAGCGATTCTTTCTTCAAAATAACGGCAACTGCGATCACATTCGATGATGCGAAATTTGGTAAACGTTCCGAACTTCTCTTCGGTGATGGCAGGTCGATTGTGGATGCGACCAAATTCTTACGGGCCGAGATCCAGAACGCTAACCTTTGCTCTTCCTTGTCCGATTCTACGAAGGCGGATTTCACCATCGACAATATTATTTGGTCGCGCAAGCGGCCGCCCTATGATTCTGGCCGTGAGGGGATGGGCCTGCGAGGCAGGTTGGTGATTCGCTGCCCGAGAATCACAGAGATCGAGATCAGAACCACCTACGATGTGGAAGTAAAAATTGCGACGAGTCCTTGGTATAAAAATGAGAAAGTTATAGATTCCTCGCGCCCGCCCATGGTTAGGCTAGTCAATTGCGAGCGGGAGAGTTGTTATTGAGGTGGGGGGACAGGGCGAAGGCGCAGTTTTGCTTTTGTTTGGCTATCACTTAGGGCGCACCACGAAGCAGAGTGTTATTTCCGTGAGGGTAGGGG
>JAKFYM010000418.1 GCA_021730855.1 Bdellovibrionales bacterium | reverse complement strand
CTCCGAGAAAGGCCGTGGTATTTTTCGCCTCTCGCAGGGCACTCGTGCCAAAGGCCACGATCTTTTGCACGCGAAGGCCATCGGCCACATGGCGAAAACGCAAAAACGCCTGCACCGCCCGGCGCATCGCGGCCATTTCTACCCGTCCTTTGAGGAATACTCCCTGCCCCAGGCGAATCATCAGCTTCTCTCGGTGCAAGAGGCTGGATTTTCCGCCCTCGGCGATTGCATGCACGTCGAAACGAACCGAATTGGTGCCAAGGTCAATGATCGCCACTCTCATAGGCAAAGAGTATACTTAGCCTTGCCGGAATGGGCAGCTTTATTGCCTTCAAGATTTGATTCGTCTAGTCTGGAAGGGATGTTTATTTTTCGTCCTGTCTTAGGCATTTTTGTCGCCCTGCTTTTGGTGCTCTCCCTAGTGCTCGCCAATCTCTTGCAAATGACCACGCTCTTAGTGTGGCCGTTCTCGCGCTCAGCCTTTCGCGCGGCGAATCGCGGCATCGCCTGGGCTTGGAACACATTTTTGCATCTGTGCGTGGAAAGAATTCTCGGCGTGGAAGTAAAACAAACGGGCGACCCTCTGCCCATGGCGGAGAATGGGGTGGTTTTCGCAAACCACCAGTCGATGGCAGACATTCCAATGCTGGCGATCTTGGCCTCGCGCCACGGGCGTGCCGGAGACCTCAAATGGTTTGCCAAGGCGGCGATCAAGTGGGTGCCAGGCGTAGGTTGGGGCATGCAGTTCCTCAACTGCCTTTTTGTGAAACGCAATTGGACGGCCGACAAAGACCAAATCTCCGCCACCTTTGCCCAGATTCGTGAGCAAAAAATTCCCTTCTGGGTGGTTTCTTTCCTAGAGGGCACGCGCGCCACTCCGGAAAAAATCCGCCGCAGCCAGGCCTATGCCCAAAAAGCGGGCCTACCACAGCTCACTCGAGTGCTTCTACCGCGCACCAAGGGATTTGAGGCCACCCTGGAGGGCCTAGGGGCGAATGTGCAAGCGATCTTCGACGTGACGATTGCTTACGAGGGCGAAGCCCCGAGCCTATTGCGCTTCCTCTGCACCGACATCCGGCGTGTTCACCTCAAGGTGGAGCGTTATGAGAAGCTTCCCGAAGGGGTGGAAAATTGGGTGATCGAAAGATTCGTGGAAAAGGACAAAGCCCTCGCGCGCTTTCAGCAGGGTGGCTTACTTTAGAAGCGGTCTCAAAAATAGACCGTAGCGAGGCTGAGACGAAAAGAGCGAATCCGAGGCGGAGGGCCGAAAGGGCGCGGAGGCGTAGCAGAGCTACGTCGAGCACCTTTTCGGTCCGACAACGAAGGAGTCGCTCTTTTCGGCCAGCTGCAGTAGGTCTATTTTTGAGACCGCTTCTAGTTTCTTTTTGTAGGGACAGTTGCCCACGCGTGGACCGAGGGCAGTAGGAAATCCACGGCAGACATCCGGGCGCTTTTCGTAGACAGTGCAGAGGCGATCTGGCCCGAGAAAGACACACTCCCGCCCCGAGCGCTGCGCCAAAAGAAAAAGGCCCGTCGCGGCCCGAAAGGATTTGATAAATCCTTCCTTTTCCAAACGACGAGCCAGTTTTTTTAAACTTCCTTGCGTCTCTTCTACGGCCACGATCCCGATCCGCACCAAGTCTTCCACGCTCACTTCTACCGGCATCAGGCAACAAGTGGCTTGGCAGCTGGAACAGAGCGAGGCGCGGAAAGGAACCCAAGTAGAGGGTCGGTCTTGGTCTACCTTAGCGGGGGACCAAATATCCATTGCGGCAGACTTTTAAGGCATCCCCATAAGAGCCATCCACTTCTTCTTGCACGATATACCCTTGGTTCTCTTGGCAATGGAAGCCAAAGCCTTCGTCTGCTGGGATATAAAATCGTCCCTGCGAGCAACGACCCACAAAAGTCCGCGACCCATCAGCCTCTCTTTGCACATAGAATGGACTCTTATCCATGGGGCAACTGATGCTATCCAACATTCGCTGGCGCTGGAAATCGATGCGGATATTGTCGCGGAAATCTTTATTGATCCCGCCTCCCCCACTGCCACGAATGGAATCTCCGGAAAAAGCAGGAGAAGCAGCAAAAAAGAGCACCCCCACTAAAACTATTTTAGATTTCACACATCCCCCTTTTTAGAATACAAATTCTTGATACAATTCAAAGCCGCATGATTCCAAGCTAGAATGTAATCGGCTTCCACCCCTCTGGAGTCTTCCATTAGTTCCCGAATAGCACGGTTGATTTTTTTGTCAAATTCTCGACTCAACTCCTTGGTCGTGGCTACCATGACATTTTCGTAGTGGCAGTACCCCGTCTCGGAGAGCTGCGAAATAACGCTTAATGTCATGGTTAGGTATTCGGAAACGCTCAATTCTCCTTCTACAGGACGGCGATTCAAGACAATAGCATTGTCTTTTTCTATCCAGATCCCCGACTCCAGCAATCGCTCGCGATAGCCACGGGCCTCCTCTTCTGGAATTTGCACAAATCGGGCAAGTGCACGCCAATCTCCGGTGTCTCGCTTTACCTGAGGCGAAAGACAAAATAGCGAAAACTGAAAATTTCTTTGCAACTCAGAATTCACTTCTTCGTAGAGAGCTTCCGCGCTCGTCTGCACCACCTCAGGCAGCACTTCTTGTTCTTTCAATACGGGCATTCCCATTATGCCACCCCTTTCGTTTTTGCCTTAGTTGGCCGCTGGTCCTTACTAATTTTTCCCACAATCAAAGCGATGGCTTCCATTTCTGCCTTAGACATTTTCCGCAACTTCGCGAGCACGCGCTCTGCGCTCACTCCAGGATTTTTTTCGTCCGAGAGGTCGCCGCTCTTTTGCGCGATATATCTTTCGAGCTGCGATTCGATATCGATACCGAGCTCGGAGAGAATGTCCACAAAGCGCTGGGAGTGAATGTCGCCCCGGCCCTGCAGAAAAAGATTGAGATGACTGGGCTGCATGCCCACGCGCCTGGCAAGCTCCGCTTGCGTGAGCTGCGAGTGCATCGCCAGTCGTTTGATTTTGTCCCCGAAACGTTTTGGATATTCTGTTGCCACTTGCATCCCCCAAACCTGCCTAGGGGATAGTATAGAAAAATACAATTTTCAAACCTTATAACAATCAGCAATCATAAAATTCTGAACGAATCTCATTTATGCGAAGCAGTCGGCACTTTTTTCAGGGTAGTCATCGGGAAGAAAATACCGACACTGTAAAAATTAGCAAAAAAAAAGCCGGCCATGGGGGGACCAGTGGCCGGCAGGGAAACAACATTGCTGTTGTTTTGGGGAATTTTCTCCGCCCCGAGGGGTTCGTTGCGGATGAGTGGGTTATAAGGGGCACACAAAAAGATTGCAAGCCCGCAAGCCTGATTCGCAATTATACTTTTTTATATGATGGAATTCACTAAGCTTCACCGCTGGAAAAGGGAGCTTAGTGCCTAAGATCACTGCCTTATTTTTGTTCGCGCTTGCGGCGATCTTCTTCGATCCCACTGATGCCCGACCCTGCCGAAGGGCTGCTACCAGAGGGTCTTGCGGCAGGAGTCGTGATGGATCCCTGCCCATATCCCTGCGGCTGCACAGCCGTAGCGGGCAGAGCTTGCACGTTTGCGCTTTTTTCTTCCATGTCTGCGGCACTGAGGGAAGCCACTTCGCGCGCCATTCGTAGTTCTTTTTCCATCACGTCCACGTCGGCGAGCACCATATCTAGGACTTCTTGTTGGTCGGCATAACATTCATTGGCCTGGAGAAAATCGCCAAGGTTTGGCCCGGTGATTTCTGGATTGTCCGCGTCTTCGGGCAAGAGGAGATTTCGTTTGTACTCGCGTAGCTCTCCCTTACTCAAGGCCACCAACGCCAGCAAGGAATCGATCTTGGCGCGCGCGGCTTGAAAGTTTGCGCCCGAAGTATCGAAGCTCTGGTTCTGGGCCGAAATTTGCGCGGAGAGTGTTTTGCCTAGATCGCTGGCGGCTTTGTCCACGTCGCTTTTTAGCTTCTTCATGCAAAGAATGCCTTGGGCAGCATAAAATTGGTTGTCCTCGCAGCTCTGCACATGATCACGCAGGGTGGAGAGATCTGCACAAAAGCGCAAAGGGGTACTAGCGTGCGCGTTCGTTACGCCAAGGAAGAAAAGAAAAACTATTTTCACTGGCCATTTCTCCTATACGTTTCAGCGCCTCGGTCTTGCGAACGACGTCCGGAAAAGAAATTGCGGAGCACATCCATCAAGCCTTGCAGAGGAGAGCGTGCCACTGCAGGACTCCCCGAACCATAGGCGGGAGGGCTCACGGCCGCCACGGTGGAAGGCCGGCGGGCGAGTTCATTTCGATACGCTCGATACTCGGCGATGATCTCGGCCGATTGGTCGGCATTTGCATTCTGCCGCACGCCCGAGGCATAGCCAGGTTGGTTTTTCAGGAAGGCGCAGCCCCGATTGTTCCAAGATTTTTTCTGGGGATCGAGGTCAAAGTGAAAGGCCGAGCCTCCATATCCCCCCACTCCCCCGCGCACGCCTCCAAGGTGCTCCTTGCGCACGGCATCCAAAAGGGGGCAACCAGTCTGAGGAGTATGTCCACGTAGGTTAAAATCTGCAGCCACACCCACGGTGTGCTGAGAGCGGCCAGCGCAGGTGCTATTCGCGCAAGAGTCGCGGCCACATAGGCGGCGGCAGGTGGCTTGCTGGCGCTCGGCCGAGCGGTAGCAGCTATTGAGGCTGACGGTTTGGTTAGATTTTTGCGAAATTGCCCGCAAGGCCTGCTTCATCAGGGGGTTGGCGTTAATGCGTTGGGTGTCGCAATTGCGGCTGGGCTGGTAGCCCACGGTATCGGCCCAGAGTGGGAGAGGCAGAAAAAAAAGCATGAGGAAAAAAGAGCGGATGCTAAGTTTTGTGGCCATATCTAGTCTATCGACTGATTTCGCTCAAAAATTTAGCGGCTTAGGAGGTTTTGCCCGCGCCTTACCACCTGGGAAAAGGCAAATTCGTTCACCACTCCCCTATGGTTCACGGTAGCGGAAAAACAGTGCCAGTGACCCTTTTTTCGCAGGAGCAAGGTAGACTGGGCGATCCCACTGTCTCTGGGCTGATACACCACCGCCCGCTCTAGGCCATGGGCCGCGCGGAACTCCTTGCTCGGCAGGGAGACCGAAACCTCGTCGCGGGCCGCATAGACGGCACGGCAAAGATTGCGGGTGCTAGCAAACCAACCCACGGTCTCGACGAGGTCAAAGCGCTCGGGCGGAAAGGGCACGGCCCCGGTATTTTTGTTTAGCTCTGCCAAGCGTTTGGCAAGGGAGTTTGCGTCTACCTTTTTTTCCTGCATCAAGAGCGCATGCTCACGATGGCTGAGCAAAGGCTCACGGGCCTGTGCAAACTTTTGCACTTCCTCTTTTCCGATATGACGAAGCAAGAGATCGGCGGCGGTGGCATCATTTTCGATCAGCATAATGTTCTTGAGACTGTCGACGGTAAACAAGCTGTCCCCAGGCCAAGTAGAGAGCATGCCGAAGGACACAAGCTGATTCTCCCCCTGCAGCCGGAGAATTTGTTCGGGCTTCATGCTGCCCGCGGTTATTTTGGCGCGTAGGGCCTGCAGAATAAAGGCGGTGAAAGAGCGAGAAATATTGAGCGGCTGGTCCGGCGCCACGCTAAACACCTCCTGGCCTTCGCTACTGGCAGTGAAGGAGATTTTGGGGAAGACCCTAAGGGCAAAGGCTTGTAGCTTCTGCCAGTTGTCGTCGATAAATTCCGGATCGTCGAAGAGCAGCTTCTTGATTTGGCCTTTGGCGGTGAAGGCCAGCTCCGTGCGCACGGTGGCCTCTTTGTAGCGCAGGAGATAGAAACCGCCCTTAAGGGGGCGCACTTCCTGGCAGGGGCCATAGTAGAGCTCATTTTCCGCAAAAAGATTTTCGAGAAAATCGGCCCCATTTTTTTTCAAAAAATCGGGATCAAATGCCTTGGCTTTTTGCAAAGGGCAAAGCGCCTGTACGGCGGCGAGATTTGCTCCATTGGCCGGGAGCAATAAAAAAAGAGAGAGCAAAAAAGCCATCCACATTCGAGAGTTCTCCTGCTCTTTAGGATACTCCCAGCCATGAAATTTGGCGAACGCACACGGCAAAGGGTGCGAAATGCACTATCTCCTTGACTGTACTATAAATGTACTATTATCTTCAAATTGGGAGATCTCTCATGCCGTCTTTGGAAACTCTACAGGCCTTACGCTCCCTCTTAGGAACAAGAGAGAAAAGAGAGAATCTTTTCCATCCTCAGCTCCCTGGTGGATTGCCTCGGGGCAGCTTAGTGGAAGTCTGTGGGC
>JAKFYM010000415.1 GCA_021730855.1 Bdellovibrionales bacterium | reverse complement strand
CAAGCAGGGTGCCCAGCGAGAGAAGGTGCAGGGTTTCGAGGGTTGGGTACGCCCAAGAGGACCTTTGTAGAAAGTTGGCGAAGCCCGAGCTCGCCAGCGCCGAGAGGATTTCAGCCACTTCTAGCGAAGTTCCACGGTTTTTTTGTCCACCGTAATTCGCTCGGCCCGCAACTCCTTGGAGGCGGCGTTTTTCCGGTAACCCTCCACTTCCACGCTCGTGCCCGGGCTAAGCATATTTTCTCTGAGGCCCCGGGTTTCCATGCGGCTAGGAGGGGCGAGAATCACCGTGAGGCTGCCTTCCTTGGTTTTTAGCTGCAAGGTGCCGTGAGGGTTTTTATAAGTGGATTGTTCGATGGTGCCCGGGATTTTGAGCAAAGTTTTGTTATCATAGCTCGACCAGCCATGGTGGGCATCCACCGGAGTGGGGGCCAGGAGGGTCGAGAGCAATAGGGGCCACAAAAACGAGAAAAAACGCAATGGCATCGAAAAAGTCTCCTCGGAAGGGCAGTGAAGGGCAATAGTGTAGGCGATAGCACCGCTCCACTCCAAGGGAGCGCGGCAAATCGCGCGGAGGCAGGGACATGAACGATAGTTTGCTCGCTCTTTCTTTGGAAAGTGGCTATTGGCGGCTGGTGCGGCGCACGCGTTTTCGCGATCACCCCGGGTTTTCCAAAAAGAAAAAACATTTTGAGCCCGAAGGTCACAGTGCCTTTGCCTTGCGTTGGGCCGCCGAGCTCACTCGTGAGGAGGTGCGGGAAGAGATCCATCGCATCTATGAAAATTCCGTGACCGTGCTGGGAACCAAGCGCTCTAAGATGGAGCGGGGGGAGCAGTTCCTCGATTGTCCCCATTTTCGCTTCACCATCGATGTGACCCAGGATGGGGAGGATGCCGGGAATATTCTTGTCACGCGGAGCTTATCGTTAAAGGTGTCCCTGGCTTCGCTTCCCGAGAACTTTGACACCATCTTTCCGGAAGCTCCTGGGGAGTTGGTGCTCCCTTTTTCCGGGAATGCCGGCCTGCGCGAGCTTTTGGAAGTGCTCGAAGAATGGGAGACCAAGCTCAAAGGCAAGCTAGAGGAGAGCGTGAACCAGCAAGAGCTCATTCTGCACCTACCCGATGGCTATAGGGTGACCGTGGACGTGCAGGCGCGGGAATTGCGCTTTTCGAGAAGCACTGTCGCTGGAGTAGTGGCCCTGGCCGAGGCTTTGGGCCGAGTTCGTTTATTGCTGGAATAAAAGAGTGCTGGAATAAAAGAGCGTAGGGGCAAAAACGCAGTATTCTCCCTGCCCTAAAAAAAGGTACACCAACCCAAGGAGATTTTATGACACCCACCAAAGGTTACGCTGCCACTTCCCCCACCACGCCCCTTGTGCCTTATTCCTTCACCAGACGTGAGCTGCGGCCCACGGATGTGGCTATCGATATTTTGTATTGCGGCGTTTGCCATTCCGACATTCACCAGGCCCGAGATGAATGGGGCGGATCGGAATTTCCCATGGTGCCCGGGCACGAAATCGTGGGGGTGGTGAAAAAAGTGGGCGCGAATGTGACCAAACACAAGGTGGGCGACAAAGTCGGAGTGGGTTGCCTAGTAGACTCCTGCCGCGAGTGCCGTCACTGCCGGGAAGGATTCGAGCAGTTCTGCGCAGGCTCCGTCATGACCTATAACGGAAAAGAGAAGGATGGCACTCCCACCCAGGGCGGATATTCGAACCAGATCGTGGTCGAACAAGATTTTGTCCTGCGCATCCCGGATGCGATTCCCCTCGAGAGTGCGGCCCCGCTCCTTTGCGCGGGCATCACCACCTATTCTCCCTTGCGCCACTGGATGGTGGGAGAGGGCGAGAAAGTGGCCGTAGTGGGACTAGGGGGCCTCGGCCATATGGCCGTGAAGCTGGCCCATGCGATGGGAGCCGAAGTGACCGTGCTGAGCCATTCCCCGCGCAAGGGCGATGATGCCCGAAGGCTTGGGGCCGACGCCTTTTATTCCACCGTCGAGGAAGAAACGTTTTCGAAACTCGCGGGGACATTCGACCTCATCCTCAATACCGTCTCCGCCGAGATGGATTGGAATAAGTACCTACGTCTTTTGGACCGCGATGGAACCATGGTGCTCGTGGGCGTGCCCACGAATCCGGTGCCGGTGCATGCATTCAGCGTGATTGGGGGGCGGAGAAGCCTTGCGGGTTCGCCCATAGGGGGAATTGCCGAAACCCAGGAGATGCTAGATTTTTGCGGCGAGCACGGGATCAGCTCCGACATTGAACTTGTGCCCATCCAGAAAATCAACGAGGCCTATGAGCGAGTGCTAAAGGGAGACGTGAAGTATCGCTTCGTGATTGATATGAAGACACTCGCCTAATGTAGGGCTAGTTCGGCGTTCTCGGACTCCTTAAGAACCGGAAGGTGCGCGCGGCCCAGGAGCAGCACGATCAATCCCAGGATCGCAGCCACCGCCAGGATCGCGATCACCGGTAGGCTGCGACCGGAATCAAAGAGGCCAATCAGGGCGGAGGCCAGGGCGCCCGCACCGATTTGCAAGAATCCCATGAGGGCCGAGGCGCTGCCCGCATTCTTGGTGAAGGGGGCAATCGCCAAGGCCGAGCTGTTCGGGGAGCTGAGCCCTAGGGTGGATAGGTAGGCGAAGAGAAGCAGCACGGTGCCGTAGAGGCCAAAGGCTCCGCGGAGGCTTCCGAGCAAGAGCACTAGGCCGATGATCACTTGGGCAGACATGGCCGCGAGCACAATGTTTTCGCCGCGAAATTTTGTGGCGAGTAGGATGTTGAGCTGAGAGGCGCCAATCAGGCCCATCGCTATGAAAGCGAAAATCACCCCAAAGGTCTGCGGCTGCACCTGAAACCCTTCCATGAAGATCATCGGGGCGCCGGCCACATAGGCAAAGAGCCCCGAAAAGGAGAGCGCCCCGGATCCGGCATAGGTGTAGAACTGTGGCTCCCGGAAGATGCGGGCGAAAGTCAATAAAATGGGTTTGGGGTGAAGCGAGATTTGCGGGTCGGGTTCATGCCCTTCGGGCAATACCAACCACACCACCGCAAGGATGGGCACCACCAGGCAGGCCAGCAAAAGAAAAACTGAATGCCAGCCGAAGGTGGTGGCTACGAAGCCGCCGATGGTGGGAGCCAGGAGGGGCGAGACACTCAAGATCAGGATCAGGAGCGAAAAAACTTTTGCGCCCTCTTTGGGCGGAAAAAAATCGCGGACCATCGCCACCGCCGCCACCTGGGCCACGCATCCACCCAGGGCTTGCAGAAACCGAAAGGCGATCAGGGATTCTACGGAAGGCGCTTTTAGGCAGGCCAGAGAGGCGAGGATAAAAAGCCCGAGCCCGAAGTAGATCGGGCGCTTGCGGCCGAATCGATCCAAAAGGGGACCATAAAAGAGTTGGCCTAGGGCCATCCCGATAAAATAGCTCGAGAGCGTGAGAGCGATTTGCGGCTGCGTGGTGTGGAAATCGGAGGCAATTTGGGCGAAGGCCGGAAGGTAGAGATCAATGGCAAAGGGCCCCACGGTGGCGAGGGAGCCGAGGATCAGGATGAGCACGAAATTGCTTGGTCGGGGGGTGGGCATAATAAGTTGGTGGTCTAGTTTGCCACAAAACAAAAGCCTTATGGCTAAATTTCGTTTCCTGCCCGGGAAAGCCACTGGACTCGTGGCGTTATAATTACGGCTCGTCCTGGGTGTTTCTATTTCCTTCCGTCCATTCTATGGTGCAGGTTCATTTTTGTCGGTGAACCGAATGCCTACGTCCTTTCTCGCAAATTTAGAAGCCGCGGCCTTTCGCCAAGCCAGCGTGGGAATGTCGATTGTCAATCGTCAGGGGCATTTTCTTGCGGTAAACGATCGTTATTGCGACATCCTGGGGCGCAGCCGCGAAGAGCTCCTGCGGCTTTCGCTCGTGGACGTGAACCATCCCGACTATCACTCCAATGATGTTCGCGCGGTTCAGCAGTTGTTCGAGGGCAAGCTGCAGAAGCATATTGCGGAAAAGCGCTATCGTATGAAATCGGGCGCCGATGTTTGGGTCCGCCTGACGGCTACCATCGTCGAGATGGGGGGCGAGCCCTGCTTGCTTGGGATGGTGGAAGATATTTCCAGCCAAAAGAAACTCGATAAGCAGTTAGTGGAGTCCAAGCGCATCGCCCATATGGGCAGCTGGAGCTGGGATCTTCCCGCCGACATTGTGTATTGGTCCGACGAGCTCTACCAAATTCTAGGGGTAGACAAGAGCGTCACTCCTTCCTACGAGGCCTATTTTTCGATGGTGCATCGGGATGATGTGGCCATGGTGGAGCAGACCATGGTGCGGGCCCTGAGCAATCGGGAATTATATGATAGCGAGCATCGCATCGTGCGCCGAGACGGTTCGGTGCGGGTGCTGAAAAATACCGGCACCTTGCATCTAGATAACCAGGGGCGGGTGACGAGGCTCACGGGTTTTGCCTACGACGTGACCGAACAGCGAGCGATCGAGAGCAAGGCCAATGAGGGGGACCTGCACTTCCAGCAGGTGCTGGACGCCATCCCTGATTTGGTGCTGGTCAAGGAGCCCGGCTCTAAGCTGCGTTGGGCGAACCGCGCCTTTCGTGAATACTACGGGATGTCGAATGAACAGTTGCAGGGAGTGATCGATGCTCCCTTTAGCCCGCCCGACCATACCGAGCAGTACGTAAAGGACGATGCGCAGGTCTTTCGCACGGGCACGGTGCTCGAGATTCCTCAGGAGCCGGTGCGTGGCCACTCTGGGGAAGTCCGTATTTTTCATACCGTAAAGTCTCCGATTCGCGATAAGAGCGGGTCGATTGTGATGACGGTGGGCGTGAGCCGCGATATCACCGAAAAACTCGCCGCCGAAGCCGCCATTGAAGAGCAGCGGATGCGCTTGGTCTCCTCAGCCAAGATGTCGGCCCTGGGAGAGATGGCCGGTGGCATCGCCCATGAAATCAACAATCCCCTGGGGATTATCCAGGGGGTGACCACCTGCCTGCTCGACGAGGTCAATAGCGGAACCGCCAATAATGCTTCCATCCAAGAGGGGTTGAAAAAAATCATCAATACCTCGATTCGGATTGCCAAAGTGGTGAAGGGCCTGAGATTTTTTTCTCGGAATGCGGATCATGATCCCACGATCGAGGTCGAAGCCAATCAGATCGTGCAAGACACCCTCGAGCTTTGTGCCGAGCGATTCCGGGTGAGCCGGGTGGCGCTTCGTGTGGGCAAGATTGCCCCCGCTCATATTGAGTGCCGGCCCACCGAAATCGCTCAGGTGCTGCTGAACTTACTAAATAATTCTTATGATGCCGTGGTTGATAGCCAGAATGCTTGGGTGGAAGTAGAAGTGACCGAAGAAAAAACTGAGGTGTGGTTCAAGATCACCGACAGTGGGGTGGGCATTGATCCCGAAGTGGCCGAGCGCATGATGGATCCCTTTTTTACCACCAAGGAAGTGGGCAAGGGCACCGGCCTTGGCCTTAGCATTTCCAAGGGAATCGTCGAATCTCATGGCGGGAGCCTGGAGTACATTGCCGATTATCTCTACACCACTTTCCTCGTGCGCCTTCCTCGCCGGCAAAAAAAGAATCTGTAAAAAGTATTTTCCGGCTAGACTAGGAAGATGCAAACCTTTCGTCCCAGTGAGCTGCGCTTTTTGCGCTCCCTGCATAGTCCCAGAAAAATCCAGTCCTTTCTCGATAGCATTCCCTATCATCTGGCAGGCACGGCGTATTCTCCCCTCATGGTGCTCCGGGAAAAAACCGCCCATTGCCTCGAGGCCGCGATTTTTGCCGCTGCGGCACTGCGAGTGAATGGGCATCCACCCCTGATTCTAGACCTCGAAGCCACCAAGGACTCCGACCATGTGATTGCGGTTTTTCGGCAAGATGGCGGTTGGGGATCGATAGGCCTCTCCAATTTTGCTGGCCTCCGCTACCGCGCGCCGGTCTATCGCAGCCTGCGTGAGCTGGCGATGAGTTATTTTAATGACTACTTCAACTTGAGGCGAGAGCGCACGTTGCGAGCCTATTCACAGCCCGTGAATCTAAAAAAATTTGATCACCTACATTGGATGACGAGGACCGATAATGTTTGGTTCATTGCCGAGCACCTGTGTGTGGTGCCTCATACGAAGCTGCTTAGCTCGAAAATGGAAAGGGCGCTAACCCCGGTGGACCTGCGCGCGGCCAAGGCTGGTATGGTGGGACGGAGAAAATCCTAGAGCGGTAGCCGCACCTGGAAGGTGGATCCTTGGCCGCTGCTGCTTTCCACCATGATGGATCCGCCATGGGCCTCCACAATGTGCCGGGTGATATAG
>JAKFYM010000058.1 GCA_021730855.1 Bdellovibrionales bacterium | reverse complement strand
AGATCATCTATGCCTCGAATCACCTGGAGAAGGCGTGCGGTGACTTTCTGCGCCCCAAGATAATTGGTGTGCTGTGGATCAATGCGATGGCTGCCCTTGGGGCCAAAGGCATAGTCGGCAATCTCCATCTGGTAGTCCGTGAAACTATCCGTAAGCACCGTGATCCGCGCACTCGCAAGGGTGCGCAAGTAGTTCTTCACCACCGACGGAAAACAAGCCGGAGCATCCTGCAGCACGGAAGGCATCAGCGGAGGCAGATACACCAGTAGATGCTCCGAGAACTGCAACGCTTCCTGCACAATGCGGCCAAGCTCCCGCTTCATCTGTGGGGGAAGAGTGCAGATGCATTCGTCCATCAGCGAAAAATAGGAATTCGTGAAATGCTGTTCGTTCACAATCTTTTCTAGCTGGGGTCTCTCAAAAAAAGGTTCGCCCATAGCTAGCTCATATGGTTTTTGGTAAGCCGCTGGGGTGGGCGGGGGCTCTGCCCGGGTGAGAAGACCCTGTCGATCGGTTGCAACCATACTCTGGCGTAGAGTTCGGTGATCGTAAGGGAAAATCCGATCCCAGTCGAGGCGGGGAAAGTGATCTTCCAGCTTCCAGCGCGTCCAAGCGGGGCGATTCCAATCCGGGGGCAAATGGATCGTATGAGCTAGTTTCTGCATAAATGGCGAATGCCAGTGTGCATGGAATAGGCTGAAGCCGAGGATGGTGAGTTTCGCTTTTTTCTGTTGCTCACGAAGATTACGCGCCATCTGCTGGATGGCAGCCAGGGAGGCAGAGGTGATAGCGCAGTTCAAGATTTTTGCATGTAAATCTTCGCTCAACCGATGGGGAATCAGGCTGTGGTAGGTTTCCGAAGAGCCGAGAATCAGCACGTCCGCCCCATAGCGCTGGAAAATTTCCAAGCAACCCACGGGGGAAAGCACAAAGGTCATCGCCTTCCCCTCCTCCAGGCCCACGAGATTGCCAGTGCCAAATTCCCGTGAAAAATAAGAATCCCATAAGGTTTTGTCGGCGCTTGCTTCCTGATAACCGGGAAACACCTTGGCAAACAGTTCTGGCATCTGGAGCACGGGTACGGCCACTGTTTGGTCGGAGGGAAAACGCGTGGCCCAGAAAAAATGTTCGGCCTTTGCCTGCTTCGGGTGCCGTACCTCCGGAAGTTTAGCCGCGGGGGCATAAGGCATAAGCTCTTTGACTTGCGACCAATGCAATTGCGCCGAAGGATTTTTGGGGTCTACAAGCGGTGGCCGCTCATAACTGAGGGAGAAAAAAAGTGCCAACGAAAGCAGAAATCCAAACAGGAAGGAATAAGGTGCGGCTGGCATAGGTAGAAACTAACGCAGGACTTTCCCTCCGCCAAATGAAACCTGCCTACGCGCGCCTCACCTTCCCCCACACCATGCTGTCTCGTCTTCGTCCCCGCTCCCAAACATCTTCTCGCAAGAGTCCTTCCAGCGAAAAGCCGCAGCGCTTGGGCACAGCAGCCGACTTTTCATTCAAGGCATCACAGCGAATCTCAAGCCGATGAAAGCCTAAGCGAAAAAGCTCCGCGCCGATCATCCTCACAGCCTCACTCATATAGCCCTGTCCCTCATGCGCGCTTGCCAGCCAATAGCCGAGCTCGCAGCGTTCATCGGGCCAGGAAATGGCATGGCAAGAAAGATTGCCTAGAAGCTCTTCGCTCCCCAGCAGAAAGATTCCGAAATCGAAGATCACTCCCTCCTGCCACTGCAGGTAGCCGGAGCGTAGGAACTCTTGAACGTCTTCAAGCTGGCGCACCTCGCGCACCCAGGGCAAAAATCCCTCGAGCCGCGCACGATCGGCATTGAGGCAGCGAAGGAGAGCGGGGGCGGCCGCCAGATCGTAGCGGCGTAGCCGCAGGCGTGGGCCCTCTAGTTGTTCGTGGGGGTAGGTTTTTTCCATAAAAAAAGGCGGCCCTCGGTGGGGCCGCCCATTCTCACTCTAGTAGCAGAAAAGCATCTCGCGGTATTTCGGCAGCGGCCAGTAGCCATTGCCCACCACATTCTCGAGGCGATCGCAAACGTCGCGCAGGTTCAGCATCGCGGGCAATACTTTTTCCGCCAGCACCTTCGCCCGAGCTTCTTCTCCACCGGCAGAACCAGCATTCTGAAAGGCCGATTCCATCGTGGCGCGTTTGTCGAAAAGCTCCTTAAAGATCTCCGCGGCCTTTTTCACGCTGCCTTCCATCGGTCCCTTTTCTGCGCCCGTGATTTTGGCTACCTTGCTCACGGCTTCCGCCATATCGCGGAGGTAGAGCGAGGCGGCCGGGATCACATAGGTATCCACGAGGGTGCGCATCGTATCGATCTCGATATCTACTTTTTTTATGTAGCGCTCCACGTTCACGTGGTGGCGGCTCTGGAGCTCCGCCTCGGAGAGCACGTTCTGCTTCAGGAAGAGCGCCTTGGTGCTGGGGTACTGGAATGCCGCTAGGGCTTCGGGAGTGTTGCGCAAGTGGGCAAGGCCCCGGCGCTCGGCTTCGCTCAGCCACTCTTGGCCATAGCCATTGCCTTCGAAACGAATCGCCTCGGTGGCGATCACGGTCTCGCGCACAAGCTCGAGGGCCGCCTTCTCGCGGTCCGCTCCGCCCTTCACGCGCTGTTCAAGAGCGGCGGCCATCTCCTCCATGGCTTCAGCCACGGCGGCATTGAGGCAGGACATTGGGAAGGAACAAGAGGCCGAAGAGCCCACGGCGCGGAACTCGAACTTATTGCCGGTGAAAGCAAAGGGCGAGGTGCGGTTGCGGTCGGTATTGTCGCGCGCCACCACGGGGATCTTCGACACTCCCAAGTGGATCATCGCGCGCTCGGCATTTTCGATAGCTTCGCCGCTTTTGATCTTATTGAGAATCATCGAAAGCTGCTCACCTAGGAAGACGCTCATGATCGCCGGAGGGGCTTCGTTGGCGCCTAGGCGATGGTCATTGCCCGAGCTGGCGATCGAGGCGCGCAGGAGCGCATTGTGTTTGAGCACCCCCTTGAGGATGGCCGTGAGCACCACAAGGAAACGCAAATTCTGGTGGGGAGTGGCGCCGGGCTCGAGCAGGTTCTCGCCCGCGTCCGTGGCCATTGCCCAGTTATTGTGTTTGCCCGAGCCATTGATGCCCGCGAAGGGCTTCTCGTGCAGAAGGAGGGCGAAGTTGTGACGCTCGGCCACCTTCTTCATCACTTCCATGGTGAGGTGGTTGTGGTCGATCGAGACGTTGGCTTCTTCGAAAATGGGCGCGAGCTCAAACTGCGCCGGGGCCACTTCGTTGTGGCGGGTCTTGGCCGGCACTCCGAGGCGGTAGAGCTCAAACTCCACTTCCTGCATAAAGGCCGAGACGCGCGAAGGGATGGCGCCGAAATAATGGTCCTCGAGCTCTTGCCCTTTTGAGGGGCGCGCCCCCAAAAGAGTGCGACCGGTGAGCACAAGATCCGGGCGCTGGTTGAAATAGGCGCGGTCGATCAGGAAATACTCTTGCTCGGCCCCCAAGGTGGCGGTCACGCGTTTCACATTGGTGTCACCCAGCTGGTGCAGGAGCGCGATGGCTTGGGTGGAAAGCGCTTCCACGGAGCGCAGGAGCGGGGTTTTCTCGTCGAGGGCGTGGCCCGTATAACTCACGAAGACCGAGGGGATGCAAAGAGTGCGGCCGTTGGTGGTGGTGACGAGGAACATTGGGCTCGAAGGATCCCAGGCGGTGTAGCCGCGGGCTTCGAAAGTGGTGCGCATCCCGCCCGAGGGAAAACTCGAGGCATCGGGCTCCGACTGGATCAGCTGCGCGCCCGAGAACTTCTCGATCGCGGCGCCTTCGTCGTTGAAGCTGATGAAGGCATCGTGCTTCTCGGCGGTGAGGCCCGTCATTGGTTGGAACCAGTGGCAGAAATGGGTGATGCCCATCTCCATCGCCCAGTTGCGCACGGCTTTGGCAATTTTGTCGGCTATATCTTTTTCCAGCTGCTGCCCGTTATTCGTGAGTTCGAGGAAGCGCTCAAAATCCGCGCGGGGGATGACGCTCTTGATTTCCTTCACGCCGAAGGTGAACTGGCCAAAATAATCGGAGACCGCGAGCGAGCGGCCGAGATCGTCTTTGGGCAAGTCAAATTTTCGGGGTTGGCGGTTGGTGGCGGCCTCTATGGCCTGAAAACGAAATTGAACATCGGGGCTGGACTGCGACATCGCGAAAAGCTCCTTTTGATAGCTGGATAGGGTTGGCTGGAAGATAGCAAAAAATCGTCGGGAAGGGAATGGCGTTTTGTGAATGGGTAAACAGAAAAACTACGGTTCTCAAGCGGGCAAGGCAGTGCGATTGAGCCCTCTAGGACCTGGTGCTCCTAGATCTTCCGGATCGGCAGGCCGGCCGCTTTCCAGTCCTTAAAGCCCCCCATATTGGTGGCCCGAAACCCTTCGGCCTGGAGGAATTCCGCCACCCGGCCCGATCTCGTGCCCGAACGGCAGTACAGGATGATTTCCTTGTCCTTGGAGAGCAGCTTCCGAAAGTCCTGCCACTCCTTTTCGTCTTCCTGCATCTTGGAGGTGGGCATCCAGAGGGCGCCCTCAGCCGTGCCGCTTTCTTTCAGCTCCTCCGCTTCGCGCACGTCCACGAGTAGGGCTTTGCCCTCGGCGAGCAGGGATTGGGCGGTTTTGGGGTCCATAGGGAAAAGGTAACAGGGAAGACGGGGGCGAGACAAGGGATCAGGGCGTGGTTTTTAGGCTGGAATAGTGGATGCCGCAGCCGGTAGAAGTGGGGCTCGTGGTGCTCTGCCCTAAACCAGGGGGAGATTCGGCCGCGGTGCGAGTGGCTAGGGCAAAGTCTATGGCCTCACGCAGCTCGGCAGAATCGGTGTATTCGGAGAGCTGGGCCCAAATCTTATCTGGCCAAGACTTTTGCGAGGCAAGAAGACGGATGGTCATCACCTGGCTTTCGGTGTGGCCGCTTTGCAGCAGCCGATAGAGGGTGTCCCAAACCTCCTCCGGCCACTCCGGTAGAGCGGAGAGGGCTTCGGCCGCGCGTTGCCCCACAAGCGGATTCGAATGGTCCAAAAGATGCGGCAATAGGGGCAGCAGGGATTCGGGCCACTGTTTTTGGCTAAGGAGAACTTCCCCAGCCACACGACGATACACAAAAGGACCCGTGGCCGCACGGGCAAGGCCCACAAAAGCATCCGCCGGCCAGGTCTTTTGCTGCTTCATGGCCAAGAGGGCTCGCTCAAAAAGAGAAAAGGGAAGAGTCCTGAAACGCGGCGTCTCTGCCCAGATTTCTGGGGGCCATTCAGGAATCTCTTTCAGCAATTGCAGAGCTATCTGACGGGCCTCCTCTTCCGAGGAGCGGAACAACGCCAGCCAAGCCGCCACTCCTTCGGGTGTGGTTCTCTTGGTCAGAGTTTTTGCCCTCTCCACAAAGGCCGCGAATTTTTCCGCAGGGATGATGTCCAGTCGCAAAGCCTGCTCTTGGGAAAGGTAGGGACGCAGATACTCGAGTAGATGGACTGGTAGACTGCGCAGATGCTGAATCACTCCCCGATCCGCTAAGTGCTCGTGGATCTCCGCGCGTACAATCCCTTGCGCTTCGTCCTCAGAAATAAAAAGCACCCGGCTCGCGAGCTGAACCTCCTCTTCCAGCGACCAGCGGCGCGAACGAAATTCGATGCGATTCTCTGCCCGCAAACGTAACAACCCCTTTTGGCTTTCGTGCGAAAAAAGGTACGGCCCCCGAATTTCCATGCTCTGTAAATCGTCGAGCATCCCCAGGCGCAAGCGCCGTAATAACCAAAGCACATTTAGACTGCGGGCGCGAAAGCGGAAATTCTGGCCTTCCACGCTGATATGGTAGTGAAGGGAGACGCCCCGGGAGTTACCCAGATCGGGATTCCGAATCCAGCGCTCCGCCCCCGCCAAGCGCGCGAGCCGGATCACGTCCTCCCAGAACTGCCGCAAACTGCGTAGAGGGGTGTCTTCCGCGTGCGTGAATTCAAAATACACCCCTCTATCCGTGGCGGGATCCAGAACTCTTTCCCAATCTAGGCGCGAAAAGAGCTGCTTCACTTCCGCCGGAGCGTCCTGCCTCAGCACCAAATTTGCGGAAGAGCTTAAGGCCAGTTGGGCCCGCCGCCTGGGCGACAGAAACTCCCACTGCGCGGCCGCGGCTCGATCCATGAAATCCATGGCACGCCAGCGTTTGAGCACTTCTTGCCAATCCTGCGCGGCCGGCCGGATCAAACCAGGGCTCCTTGTGGAGCCCGGCCGTGGCTGCGCGGAAGGCGTGATTGGCATACTCGCTCCGACGCTCGGCGGAGGCCCCGCGCGCACCAGCCCACGCTGCATCGGCAGGCCC
>JAKFYM010000293.1 GCA_021730855.1 Bdellovibrionales bacterium | reverse complement strand
AACAAGGGGAGGCGGGGCTGTCAATCAGGCTTTTTCCTAAGGGAATGCGTTCGCGGCGTTTGCCATAGGCCATTTTGCAGAGCAGGGCGAGCAGGGTGTTGAGGGTGTCGAGATTCATCACGTCCTGCGCCGGCAAGTCGGCAATGTTTTTGTCGGTGAAATTGAGCGGGCACACATCACGGTAGTAAATTTCTTCTTCCAGCCGCTGCAGGGGAGCGCCATGGCTGCGGCAAACTAGCGGGCGGGCTGGGTAGATCACGCACTTCCCGCTGGCATCGAGCATCTCGCAGCGTTTGCCGCGATGGGGATTTTGCAGGGCCGCGAGCTGCGCGCTGGCGGCCGGGTTCTCGCGCAGGAAGACGCGGATATTTTCGGCCTCGAGCAGGTTCACCGTGAGGCCGGGTTGGCAGCAGGAGTGGCAGGAGGCGCGGCAGGCAAAGGAAGTGGGGTGGGCGGCCTGGATTTCGGCGAATTTCTCTTCCACGCGGCTGGCGAGGGCGCGGTATTTTTCCAAATTTTCGGTCAAGGAATCAGGCCTTCTTGGGGCTGGCTTTCTTTGTGCACGAGACTAAACAAAGGCACTTCTACTTCGAAGAGCTCGCCATTGTCGCGCATCATCTTATAGGAGCCGCGCATGCTGCCAAAGGGCGTGGGTAGGGGGCAGAAGCTGTCGTAGGTGAAACTATCCCCGGGCTTGAGCCGCGGTTGCTTGCCCACCACGCCGGGGCCCTTCACTTCTTCGGTGCGGCCTAAGGCATCGGTGATCACCCAGTGGCGGTGCAGGAGCTGCACGGGCTCGGGATTTTCGTTCAGCACGGTGATCTCGTAGCCAAACAAATATTGGTTCAGGGCGGGCACGCTTTTTTCCGGCACGTAGTAGGTCTCCACATCGACCCGCACTCCGTTCGTCCGCTTGCTTCTCATTTTTTCCCCTTTTTGAGCGACACGACTTTCTCTGCTTCCACTGTATAGGTGCGTCCGCAATATTCGCAGCGGATCTCGGTCTGTGCGGCGGGTTGGAAGGTGCCCTCGGCCTCTTCCTGGCTTTCCAAGAGCGCCAGCGCGCGGGCCGCACGGTCTTCATTGCAGCGGCAGGAGAAGAGCACGCGTTGGCTTAGGGTGACTTTAGGGGTTTCCTCTCCGCTAATCAAGCGCAGCATATCGAGGGTGGTTTGCTCGGGCCGCAGCAGCCAGCGCGAGATCGGGCCAAGGTCGTGCATCTGCCGGTCCCAGCGCAGGAGGGCGTCGTTGCGTTTCTGCTCCGTGGGCTGGGGCAAGATGTGGATCAAATAGGCCAGGGCCGAGTGCACGCGGAAGCGGGTCTTCTGCTCGTCGTCCCAGCTGATTTGCACCGAGAGATTGATGCCGCAGGATTTCTGTTCGGACTTCTCCAAGTACTCCACGATGTCGAGGCTCACGTCGCCCACGGAATTTACGAGGCTCGTGGTGCCCACATTGCCGTGCGAGCGCCGCACCTGGAGCACGCCCTCGCCGAGCTTGGTTTCATAGTCGGCCACGGGTGGGCGTGGGTGGTGGATCGTGCCTCGCACCTCGCCATAGTTGCGGGCTTCCGCATAGAGGTGGCCGAAGGGTCCATCGCACATCCATTGGAAGGAGAGGCTTTCGTTGTCTTCGGTGTCGTTGAGGGCCTGCAAGAGCACGGCGGCCATCATCGCCTGGCCGAGGTGTTTAGTGGCCGGGGGCCAGCAATCCACCCGCTGCATGGATTCCTGCACGAGGGCCGTGGCATCGAGGGCGTAGATCACCGCCTCGCCATTTTCGCTCATGCATTTTTGCAGGTCATTGAGGTTCATAAAGAATCGGCCACCAATCTAGCAGGGATTTTTGGTTTTGGCACCTTGAGGGGGAACCACTCGCGCACGTCGGCGTCGAGGCCGATGCCGTGCATATAATTGTACAGGGCGTGTTTGAGTCCCGTGCCGAGGCTATCGTGGTCGACGCGGCTGGGATCGCGGAAGTGGAGGTCATTCTCGGAGAAACGGCCGTGTTTGGGCTCGGGCGAGGGCTCAAGCTCAATGCCGTAGCGAAGCGGGTTTTTGCCCACGGGGCTATGCACGGTGGCGGTGAAGCGGTGCCAGAAGGCGCTCTGGAGGCAGTCGTTGGCGAAGAGCTGGCGCACCACTTCGAGGCTATCCACGGTCTCCTGCACGGTTTGGGTGGGAAAGCCGTACATCAAATAGGCATGCACGAAAATCCCGGCATCCCGAAATGCCTTCGTCACCTGTGCCACCTGCGGGAGGGTCACGCCCTTTTCGATGAGTTTGAGGATGCGGGGCGAGGCCACCTCGAGGCCTCCGGTCACGGCGAGGCAGCCTGCTTGCTGCATCAGGGCCGTGAGCTCGGGGGTGAAGGCTTTGTCGAAACGGATATTGCCCCACCATTCGAATTTTAGGTTTCGTTTCAGGATCTCCTGCGAAAGCGCGCGCAGGATGGCGGGGGGGGCGGCTTCATCCACGAAGTGAAAGCCATGGTGCCCGGTCTCGCGCGCGATTTTTTCCATGCGGTCCACGAGGCGCTCGGCTTTTTCGGTCTCGTAGCGGCCGATATAGTCGAGCGAGGTGTCGCAGAAGGAGCAGCGGTGCCAGTAGCAGCCGTGGGCGAGGGTGAGTTTGTTCCAAAAGTAGCCGCTCCATAGACGCGTGACCGGATTGAGCATCTCGAACATCGGCACGTACCGATCGATGGGGAGCCCCGCATAGGAGGGGGTGCCGGTCTCGCGGAAGGGAAAATCTTTTTCCTCTTTTTTGGAGACAAAACGCACCCGGCCCGCTTCGCGGAAATAGGTGCGGAAGAGATCTTCGCGGGAGCGCTTGCCTTGGAAATATTCCAGCAGGCAGAGGAGCGGGCGCTCGCCATCGTCGAGGGTGATGAAGTCCACGTAGTCGAAGACGCGGGGGTCGGAAAGGCGGCGCAGCTCTGTATTGGGATAGCCGCCGCCCATGACCACGGGCAATCCCTTGGCCTTGGCGATTTTTCCCATGCGCAGGGCCGCGTAGACGGTGCCGGAGAAGGGCACCGAAAGGCCCAAGACATCGGGCTTTTCTTTTTCGAGCAGCGCGAGGGTGACTTCTTCTAAATAGCGATCAATGAGGGTGGGCGGCTTTTCGAGCTCGGCGCGCAGGGCTTCGAAGGAAGGCTGCGAGGCCGCGAGTTTTTCGCCATAACGCGAGAACTGGAAACGCGCATCGGCCCCGAGGCGGAAATAGTCGGCAAGGTCGTCGAGGTAGAGCGAGGCCAGGTATTGCGCGCGGTCGGGGAGGGAGAGCTCGAGAAATTTGTGGGCCTCGTGCACGGGCTCGAAATGCGGGCCTTCGGGGAGAAGCTCGCGATTTGCGATTTTTTGCTCGAGCTCGGGGGCCCGGTTCTGCAAATAGGCCATCACGCCCTCCACGGTGGCGAGGTAGTCCGGATAGGCTTCGCGGAAAAATTTCAGCTCGGGGACTTTGGTTTTTTTCGTCAGCGCGAAGAGGTCACGTAAGCCCCTTTGTGAAAAAAGTTTGGCCACGAGATCAATCGCGGGATCGGCCTGGCTGACGGTGACAGAGCCATCCGGGAAACGCTCCTCGAGGAATCCTTTCAGGTAGGCCGTGGCCGGATAGGGGGTGTTGATCTGCACCATTGGCGCGGTGCAGAGAAAGATTTTCATCCAGGCTTGGTATCACGAAATCTTGAGGAAATTCAAAGCCTTCTTCGCCCAAAGCGAAAGGAACTGGGGCGGAGTGGCGCGCTGGATCTCGGCAATCCGGCCGCGCGTCAAGGATTTCGCGGCCTTAGCGGGCAGATGGCTCTCGAGCCGACGGATGCCGCCCGGGAAGGTGCGCTGGATTCCACCCAAAGCGCGGGCATAGCCATAGAGGGGAATTTGGGGGGAAGAGAGTTTTTCAAAGCCATCGAGCAGGGCTTCGGCCACTTCGGCGATTTCTTCGGGCGTGAGATCGGGGTGGGCAGCTAGTTTTTCTCCCCACTCGTCGAAGAAGGGGCCAATGGGCAGCAGGAAATCGCGGGAACGACGTAAGGATTTGGGTTTACGTAGGGGATAGTGGCGGTGGTTCTCGCTGGCGAGGAAGGCTTTGTTGAGGGCGCCGGCCTCCAGCAGTTCTACGTTTTGTTCGTCTTTGTAGACGGCCTGCCGGAGGGCATCGTCTGGCGGTAGCTCCCATTGGTCGATCACGCGGTTGAGGTCGCCGAGGTTGTGCGCGATCAGGGTGGAGGCGCGCAGGAGACCGATCCCGTCTTTTTTCTTTTTCAGTGTGGCGAAGAGCGCGGCTTCGGCGGCTCGCTCTTGCAGGATTTTTTCTAAAACTTCTTTGGCGAGGGCGGGATTGCTTTCGCGCTGGCTGGCATAGGCTCCCACGGCCACGCTGAACCACTCGCCCTGGTGGCCGGAAACATAGCGTCCCTCGCTTTCCTGCACGCGGGTGGTGAAGGGACGAAAATCCCACTCTAGGGATTCGAGCGTGAGCTTCGTCATGGCTTCAAGATCTTGGTGCCAGAGGTGCTTGCGGATTTGGTTGTCCACGTCGGTGGGCACGAAGGTGGCCACGGTGGTGTAGTGCGCGGAGAGGCAGAGCGCGAAATAATCGAAGTGGCTGAGGTGCTTTTCGGGGGCGCGCAGGAGGCGCTCCGTATAGGGCGTGAGCGGGGCACGATCGCGGAACAAAAAGGGCGCGGTGTTCTCGACGAGCGCGAGGAGGGCGAGAGGGTCGATGCCTCGGGTTTTGGCGTCTCTGGCCAATTTATTTTGCTTCCGGTGTGGCTTGCAGGGCTGCGGCCACGGCTTGCACGAGTTTTTCTTCGTCCCCTGGTTTTAGGTTTAGGAACCATTCGCCCTTTGGGTAGAGCACGGCGGTGATGCCTTGTTCGCAGCGGTCTAAGCAGCCGGCGCTATTGATACGCACGCCTTTGAGGCCCTTTTCCTTGCAGAGTGATTTCACTTTATCCCGCAGCTCTTGGGCGCCCTTGGGGCAGCAGCTTTCGCGCTTGGCGCCGGGACCACGATCGTTGGTGCAGACGAAGAGATGGGCTTTTAGGTTTTCCATGCCCGATCACCTTGCCTCGAACTCATGAGGGAAAGCAAGAGCAGGCCCGGGATCGCGGCGACGGCGCAGAAGAGGAAGAAGCCGTGCCAGCCCATTTGCTCAGCCATCCAGCCCGTGGGCGTGGCAATGAAGACGCGTGGCACACCCATGAGGCTCGAGAGCAGGGCGTACTGCGTGGCCGTGAAACGTTTGTTGGTCTGCGTGGCCATATAGGCCACGAAAGCGGCGGTGCCCATGCCGCCCGAGAGGTCTTCGAAGGCGATCACCCAGGTGAGGGCCAGGAGACTGTGGCCGGCGCTCGCGAGCAGGGCGAAGCAGGCGGTGGACGCGGCCTGGAGGATGCCGAAGAGGAAGAGGCAGCGGAGGATGCCGTAGCGCAGGATGAGGATGCCGCCGAGCAGGCCGCCGCCGATGGTGGAGAAGAAGCCAAATGTTTTGGCGATGGTGCCGATCTCGGATTTGGTGAAACCCATCTGCAGGTAGAAGGGCGTGGCCATGGCGCCGGCCATGGTGTCGCCGAGCTTAAAGAGGAGGATGAAGAGCAGGATCTCGAAGGCGCCGGTTCTTTGGAAAAATTCCTTGAGCGGCTCGACCACGGCTTCTTTTAGTGTGCGGGGTGCGGCCGCGGTCATTTTTGGTTCTTCGGCCCAGAGGGTGGTGAGAATGCCCACGGCGGCGAAAGAGGCCATCAAGAGGTAGACGCTCGACCAGGACATTTGGTCCGCCAGGATCAGGGCGAGGGCGCCGGCGATCCACATCGCGATCCGGTAGCCATAAATATAAAATGTGGATCCTAGGCCGAGCTCTTTTTCATCGAGGCTCTCGCGGCGAAAGGCATCGACCACGATATCTTGGGAGGCACTGAAAAAGGAGACGACGAGACAGAAGAAGGCCATGAGCCAGGGGGCTTCGCTCGGACGCGAGAAGGCCATGAGGGCGATCGTGAGGGCGAGGCAGATTTGGGTCACGAGCAGCCAGCCGCGGCGGCGGCCGAGGAAGGGCAGAGTGAAGCGGTCAAAGAGGGGCGCCCAGAGGAATTTCAAGGTGTAGGGCAAGCCCACGAGCGCAAAGAGGCCGATGACTTTGAGGTCGACGCCCTCTTCGGTCATCCAGGCCTGGAGGGTCTTGCCGGTGAGGAGGAGCGGCAAGCCGGAGGAGAATCCCATCAGGAGGGTGATCAGCATGTTTTTTTGCAGGAGGGTTTTTAAGACGGTCATAAGAAAAGGATAGCTGGAGGAAAGTTGTTTAGGGGAATGTAAGGAATTGTTTTTGGGGGTGGGGGGAGTGGAGTGA
>JAKFYM010000200.1 GCA_021730855.1 Bdellovibrionales bacterium | reverse complement strand
TGGACGTGGAACGGTAGTGACGGGCCGTGTGGAGAGAGGGATCATCAAGATCGGAGACGAGATTGAGATCGTGGGTATCCGCCCGACGCAGAAGACGACGGTAACGGGGATCGAGATGTTCCGTAAGCTCTTGGACCGCGGAGAGGCAGGAGACAACTTAGGAGCCTTGCTTCGTGGGACGAAGAAAGAGGACGTGGAGCGCGGTCAGGTGCTGTGCGCCCCAGGTTCGATCAAGCCGCATAAGAAGTTTAAGGCCGAAGTGTACGTGCTCTCGAAGGAAGAGGGTGGAAGACACACCCCATTCTTCAAAGGGTACCGTCCGCAGTTTTACTTCCGCACGACAGATGTGACGGGAGTGGTGGAATTACCAGCGAACGTGGAGATGGTGATGCCCGGAGACAACGTGGGAATCACGGTAGAGCTGATCACGCCGGTGGCGATGGACAAAGAGCTGCGCTTCGCCATCCGCGAAGGTGGTCGTACCGTAGGCGCAGGCGTAGTCTCGGAGATCATTGAGTAATGGACACAAAAATTCGCATTAAACTAAAAGCTTTTGATCACCGCGTTCTCGACCAATCGGTTTGGGAAATCGTGAACACGGCGAAACAAACTGGCGCGAAGGTGGCGGGTCCTATCCCTCTGCCTACCGTGATCAACAAGTACACCGTGCTTCGTTCGCCACATATCGATAAAAAATCGCGTGAGCAATTCGAAGTACGCACTCATAAGCGCTTGATCGATATCTTAGAGCCCACTCAGCAGACTGTGGATTCTTTGATGAAACTCGATCTATCCGCTGGGGTGGACGTGGAGATCAAGTCGTAACTAAAGATTTCTGGAGTAGGACATGAGCGAGAATAATTTAGAAAATCAGACCCCAGAAGCCAGTGGCCAGTCCGCGGCTTCATTGCCGGTGATTTATGGCGTGAAAGCCGGAATGACCCGCGTATATGATGACGAGGGCCGTTCGGTTCCCGTCACTGTGGTTAGCCTGCAAGAAAATACTGTGATCACGCAAGTGAAGACGACGGAAAAAGATGGCTACACTAGCGTGCAGCTTGGGTTCCGTACGAAGAAAGCTCAGCGTGTGAATAAGGCCACTAAGGGTCATTTTCAGAAAGCGGGAGCTCCTGGTTTTTATCATGTAGAAGAGTATCGCTTGGCGAAAGCGGATCCAGCTTTAGCGGTTGGATCTCCTATCAGCACCGATTTTCTTACCCCGGGTCTTTTCGTCGATGTGCAAGGCACCACGAAAGGAAAAGGCTTCCAGGGTGTGGTGAAAGTTTGGAACTTTGGTGGGCAACCGGCCACTCATGGTCACTCGGTATCTCACCGTAGCCCTGGTTCTATTGGTAACCGTGCCGATCCCGGACGCGTATTTCCTGGCAAAAAAATGGCGAAACATATGGGAATGGATAAGCAGTCCACCCAGAATTTGAAAGTGGTGGCTTACGACTCTGAGAATAAGCTTTTGCTTATCGAAGGGGCTGTGCCAGGCGCAAAGAGCTGGACCGTTCGCATCACCAAGGCCGCAAAAAAGGCAAACACCAAAGCGAAGGCTAAATAAGAAATAGGAATTAGACCGTATGGCAATGGTAAAAGTTTACAATTTGAAAAAACAGGAAGTCGGCGAGATTGATCTTCCTGATCTTGTTTTTAAGGCGGAGATCAGTTCGGCACTAGTGCACCAAGCGGTAGTCACTCAGTTGGCTGGACGTCGTCGTGGAACGGCGTCGACAAAGACGAAGGCTGAGGTTCGTGGCGGCGGTCGCAAGCCCATGCGCCAAAAAGGAACAGGTAATGCGCGTCAGGGATCGAGTCGGTCACCTTTGATGCCAGGCGGAGGAGAAAGCTTTGGCCCTAAACCAAGAAGCTATTTCAAAACCTTTCCGAAGAAGATGGCCCAAGCTGCTCTGCGTTCAGCCCTCTCTGATAAACTTGGTAGTGAGCGTCTCGTGATCATCGATGACTTCAAGCTTGCCAAGCCTCGTACTAAAGACATGGTTGGTGTTTTAGCTACGTTCGGTTTGCAAAAGGCATTGATCGTAGATAGCGAGAATAAAAATCTCGAGCTTGCCTCGCGTAACCTAGCAAAACATAAATTTTTACGCACCGAAGGTGTGAATGTTTACGACCTCGTAAATTACGAGTGGTTGATTCTTTCAAAAACTGCAGCACAAGCTCTAGGCGAGCGTCTTACCAGCAGCAGAAAGGCGAAGGCCTAAGGGCTGAGGAGGAATCATGGCAGCAATTAATGTAATCAAAAGACCAATCCTGAGCGAAAAAAGCACCGTGGCCGCCGAAAAATTCAATCGCGTGGCATTTGAAGTAACGGTGGATTCGACAAAGCCGCAGATTAGAGAAGCCGTAGAGCGCTTTTTTAAAGTGAAAGTGGCTCGCGTGAATACCACGATCGTGCCTGGCAAAGCCTATCGCACGAAAGTTGGGCAAGCAAAAACAAGTTCCTGGAAAAAAGCTGTAGTCACCTTGAAGCCAGGGGAAAAAATCGAGTTCTTCAAGGGAGTTTAGGCTTTTAGTGCTCCAAAGAAATTTGGAGTTGAAGGTTTTAGAAAAGGAAAGGTAGCGAAATGGCAGTAAAAACATATCGACCCATAACGCCATCAAGAAGATATCTAACGACGGCAGACTTCAGTGTTCTCACGAAGAAAGATCCGGAAAAGAGTCTTCTCGAGTCGAAAAAGTCTCATGGAGGTCGTAACAATCAGGGCCGAATCACCACTCGTCACCAGGGCGGGGGCGTTCGTCAGCATTACCGTTTGATTGATTTCAAACGCGATAAGCAGGGTATTCCCGCTAAAGTTGTGGCCCTGGAGTATGACCCGAATAGGACTGCGTACATCGCTCTTTTGCAATATGTTGACGGTGAAAAACGCTACATTTTGGCTCCCCTAAATTTGAAAGTGGGAGACTCTGTCATTTCCAGTGAAGAGGCGGATATCAAGCCAGGCAATGCTCTGAGCCTAAAAAACATTCCTGTTGGTACGTTGATTCATAATATCGAGCTTCGCCCGGGCAAGGGTGGCCAGATGGTGCGATCCGCTGGTGCTTTTGCGCAAGTATTGGGTCGTGAGGGTGAGTATGGCCAGGTTCGTATGCCTTCGGGAGAAGTGCGTCGTGTCCTGCTCGATTGTCGCGCGACGATCGGCCAAATTGGAAATACCGAGCACGAAAATATCACGATCGGAAAAGCTGGTCGGGCCCGCAAAATGGGCATTCGTCCTACCACACGCGGTGTTGCCATGAACCCAGTCGATCACCCAATGGGTGGTGGTGAAGGTAAGGCGTCCGGTGGTTTGCCGCGCTCTCCTTGGGGTTGGTATACCAAGGGACTTAAGACTAGAAATAACAAACGTACGGATAGCTTCATCGTGAAGCGACGTCGCTAAGGAGATTGAGGAATGGGACGTTCACTGAGTAAAGGACCTTTTGTCGACTACCACGTGATGGAAAAGGTCGAAAAAGCCAGAGAGACCAACGACAAAAAAGCGATCAAGACTTGGTCGCGCCGTTCAATGATTCTTCCAGAGTTCATTGGACTTACCTTTGCTGTTCACAACGGCAAGAAGTTTATTCCCGTCTATGTGACGGAGAATATGGTTGGTCATAAATTTGGTGAGTTTGCTCCTTCAAGAACATTTAGCGGCCATACTCCGGCCGACAAGAAGGAAGCAGCAGCGGCAGCGCCCGCAGCAGCTCCAGCAGCGAAATAGCGAGGATTTATGGAATCGAAAGCAATTGTTCGTCATGTGAGAATCACGCCGCGTAAGGTTCGGCTCGTCTCCGACTTGGTTCGGGGTAAGTCGGTTAATGATGCTCTAACCATCTTGAGATTTAATTCCCGAAAACGTACGGCAAAGACAATTTCCACTTTGCTAGAAAGCGCAGTGGCCAATGCCGAACAGCAGGGCCGCATTGATGTAGACAATCTCTTCATCAAGGCACTTTTGGTTGATCAGGGCCCCACCTTGAAGCGTTTTGCCTCTCGCGCTAAGGGCCAAGGAATGCGGATTTTGAAGAAGACGAGCCACATCTCTGTGGTTCTGGAGGAAAGGTAGACAATGGGTCAGAAAACCAATCCAATTGGATTCCGTATAGGTGTTACTCGTACTTGGGACTCTCGATGGTTCGCTAAAAGGAACTATGCTGAGCTCTTGCACGAAGACATCCTCATTCGTAAGTTTTTGAAAAAGAAGCTCTATCAAGCGGGCATTTCCAAAATTGAGCTAGAGCGGGCTGCGAACAAAGTAAAAGTGAATATTTACAGTGCTCGTCCTGGTCTAATCATTGGGAAAAAAGGCTCAGGCGTGGACCAGCTTCGTGCTGAGGTTCAAGATCTAACCAAAAATGAATTGCTGCTGAACGTACTAGAAGTACGTAAACCCGAAATAGACGCCACTCTGGTGGCAGAGTCGATCGCCTCTCAGCTGGAGAAGCGGGTAGCATTTCGCCGGGCAATGAAGAAAGCTTTGGCCACAGCCATTAAAATGGGAGTTCGTGGAATCAAAGTTCGCGTGTCTGGTCGTCTTGGTGGGGCAGAGATTGCTCGTACAGAGGGTTACAGCGAAGGAAGTATTCCCCTGCATACCCTACGGGCCGACATTGATTATGGAACCGCAGAAGCCCGCACCACCTATGGCGTGATTGGGATCAAAACTTGGATTTATAAAGGCGATGCGCCTCTTCGTAAGCCTGGCAAAGGTGCGGAGACTGCCGCAACTGCCACGAATAAAGAATAGGAGTAAGTCGTGCTAGCCCCTAAACGAGTCAAATGGCGTAAGCAGCAAAAAGGAAAAATGAAGGGCAAGGCCAGCCGTGGCAACACTCTTCTGCATGGTGATTATGGCTTGCAGGCTGCTGAGTGCGGTTATATAACATCGCGTCAAATTGAAGCAGCCCGTATCGCCGTGTCCAAGTTCACCAAAAAAGGTGGACAGATGTGGATTCGCATTTTTCCTGACAAGCCTCGAACGAAGAAGCCTGCGGAAGTACGCATGGGTAGCGGAAAAGGAAACGTGGAAGACTGGGTTTGTGTGATTAAGCCGGGTCGTATTCTCTATGAAATTAAGGGAGTGACTGCTTTAGAGGCACAAACCGCGATGCGCATGGCGAATTATAAACTTCCTTTGAAGACGAAAATTATTTCGAACGCGCAGCAGGTGGCAGTGGCCAGCTCTGGCGCTAAGCAAGGAGACGCATAATGGCGTACAGAGTTTCAAAACAGAAAAAAGAGCTAGGCGCGCTTGGGGCGAAAGAGCTTGTCGGAAAAGTGCGAGAACTTGAAGACCATATCTTTCAACTTCGCATGCAGGCGAAAACAGGACAGCTTGCCAGTACGGCAATGACTAAAATGGCTCGCAAGGAATTGGCTAGAGTGAAGACTGCGCTAGGCGCGAAGTCTAGTGCTCGGGCGTAGGTTTAGAAGGGTAATTTTATGACAACGAAAACAAAAACTGAGTCACCAAAAACAGAATCACTGCTAAAGCCCAAGCGCGAAGAAGTGGGCGTGGTTCTCAGCAATAAAATGCAAAAAACAATCGTGGTGAAGCTTGACCGTCGTATTCGTCATGCCAAATACGGCAAGTTTTTGACGAAGACAAAGAAAGTCAAAGCTCATGATGAAACCAATGTTGCGCAAATTGGAGACTTGGTTCTGTTAGTGGCAACGCGTCCGCTTAGCAAAGACAAGCGATACGCTTTGAAGAGTGTCATTCGTAAATCCACTGGCGTTTGATTCGTTTTAGACACAAAGGAAATAGAAGATGATTCAGCAAGAAACAAATCTAGAGGTAGCAGACAACTCAGGGGCCCGCGCTATCCAATGTATCCGTGTTTTGGGTGGAACCCGGAGACGCTACGCTTCGATTGGCGATATCATCGTAGCCACCGTCAAAGACGCAGAGACTGCCTCCAAAGTAAAAAAAGGAGATGTGGTGAAAGCTGTGGTGGTGCGCACGAAAAAAGAGATTCGTCGCCCAGATGGAAGCTATATCCGTTTTGATGACAATGCCGCTGTGCTTGTGAATGCGCAAAAAGAGCCAGTAGGCACACGTATCTTTGGACCCATCGCCAGAGAGTTGCGTGGACACGGTTTCACCAAAATTATCTCTCTTGCACCAGAAGTACTTTAGGAATTTAGGAAGGCTTAGCCATGGCAGACGAAAAAAATAAAGAAACAAAAGCAGCGGCTCCGAAAGCAGCCCCAAAAAAAGAGGGTTCCGCGAAAAAAAGCAAAGGCGGTGCTGGTCAACTTTTTGAAGTAGCTGGTCCTAACGATCCAGTTGCGAATCGCTTCCCGCGCTTGCGTAAGCACTACGAGGAAAAGGTGATTACGGGTTTAATGCAGAAGTTGAACCTTAAGAATCCTATGCAGG
>JAKFYM010000064.1 GCA_021730855.1 Bdellovibrionales bacterium | reverse complement strand
TCGAGCGCCTGGGCCTCGCCGAGCAAGCGCTCGGCATCGCTCTCGGATTTTCCATGGGTATAGTAGCCCCCCATTTGGTGCACGGACTGGGGAGTGAGGCCGATATGGCCCATCACGGGAATGCCCGCGTGCACGAGGCGCTGGATGGTGGCGCAGACTTCCGGATAGGCCCCCTCGAGCTTCACGGCTTGGGCACCGGCCTGAGAAAGACAAAGTCCGGCATTGCGGAGGGCCTCTTCGGCGGAGATCTGGTAGGTCATGAACGGAAGATCGGCCACCACGAGCGCGCGTTTTGAGCCACGCACTACCGCTCCGGTATGGGCCAGCATCATCTCGAGCGTGACCGGCAGGGTGCTCTCAAAGCCGTAGACCACATTGCCGAGCGAATCGCCCACGAGCAGGATTTCGGCCCCGGCCTCGTCGAGGCAAGCGGCGGTGACCACGTCATAGGCGGTGAGCATGGCCACGCGCTCTTTGCCTTTTTTGGCCGCGAGGCTGCGCAGGGTATGGCGGCGAATTTCGGTCTGCACGCTCATGGGTGAATCTCCGTTTCCCGAGTCGTGGCGAGCTTATTTTCCAAACTGCGCGCAAAGGCCCCGCTCTCAATATCGCGCCAGAGTTTTTCGGTGCGCGCTTCGAGCTCGGCCTTGGGCAAAATCACGTCGCGAGCACGCTCTCCGCCCACGCGGGCCGCCGTGCTCACCCGGCTCATCATGCCGTCCACTCCATGCTCCACCATCATGTCCACGATGAGCTTGAGCTCATTGAGGCACTCATAGCTGGCGAGGCGGCGGTCGATTCCCTTGCGCACGAGAAAATCCGTGGTCTCCTGCACGAGCCTTGGCACCGCTCCGCAGAGCACCACCTGCTCGCTCAAAAGATCCGCCTTCGTTTCGGCGGCGAACGTGGAGCGCAGCACGCCCACGCGCAGGAGCCCGAGCCCCTCGGCCACGGCTTCGGCTGTCTCCCAAGCACGGCCGCTCTGCTCAGTGTCCACCGCAAGCACTCCCATCACGCCCGAACCCGCGAGGTAGTTCTCCCGCAGCTTCTGGCCAATCCCCTTGGGCGCTACCAGGATTAGGTCGTCGGTGGTGGAAATCGGGGGACGAAAAAAAGTGACCGCAAAACCATGGGCAAACAAAAACTGCCGGCGCTCTCCGCCCTGCAGGTAGGCAGCAAAAAAGCCGGGAATCGACTCATCTGGGAGCAATAAGGCAATAGGGCCTTCGATCGAGCGCAAATCCTGCGCGTCCACCGTGGCGAAGCCGGCGGCTTTTGCTTGAGCAATTCCCTTTCCGTCGGGACGCCCGGTAATACGGACTTTCCAGCCTGAATCCCGGAGGTTATCCGCCCAAGCCTTGCCTTGATTTCCGTATCCCGCTAAAGTAATTTCACGCATATTAGGCCACTGTCTACCAAGGAAACAAATGCTGCTCAACTTGCTTAAAGCAAAGATTCATCGAGCCCGGATCACGGAGGCGAACCTGGCCTACGAAGGTAGCATTACTATCGATAAAAATATCCTAGAAGCTTCAGGAATCTACCCTCACGAGCAGGTGCACGTGGTGGATATCGACAATGGCCAGCGTTTTGTGACCTATGTGATCGAAGGAAAGCCGGGCTCTGGCGTGATGTGCGTGAATGGCGCCGCCGCCCGCCTCGTGCATCCCGGAGACCGCATCATTGTGATCGCCTATTGCCACGCCACCCCCGACGAGGCCAAAATCCATCGCCCGAAAGTGGTGCTGATGGACGAGAAAAACGGAATCAAGGACGCCTACGAATTGAAGCCCGGCACTGGCATAGATCCTGGCGAGCCTCTTCCGCGTTCGTAAATAAGGATCGTAAATAAGGAGTTTTTATGTCCTCGCTTTTGCTCACCCTCGTGGCGATCGGCACGTTTTGCACCACCGGCGCGGTGATATTTCTGCTCCTGAAACGCCCCAAGGAAAATGATTCCCAAATGCTAGTGCTCCAACAGCAGATGCAAGCGCAAATGCAGCAGGAGATCCATGCCCTGCGCGACCAATTGGCCCGCTCCTTAAGCGAGAGCTCCACCCAGAGCCGCGACCAGTTATCGGTGCTCACCCAGCAGCTCAATGAGCGCATGAAAGAAACCGCCAGCACCCTCCAGACCACGCAATCGAGCGTGGGCCAGCGGCTCGACAATGCCGCGCAGGTGGTGGGGCAGCTGCAACGGAAATTGGGCCAGCTCGAGGAATCGAGCAAAAAGATCTTCGAGGTGGGCCAGGGGCTGCAGGAGCTGAAAGACATTCTGAAAAACCCCAAGCTGCGCGGGAATATGGGCGAATTCTTCCTCGAAGACCTCCTGCGCCAGATCCTGCCGCCCGAAAACTATGCGATCCAGCATGGTTTCCGCTCGGGGGAGACAGTGGACGCCGTGATCCATCTGGGCGACGCCAAAGTTTCCGTGGATTCCAAATTCCCGCTCGAGAGCTTTGTGCGCATGGTGCAGCTCACGGAGGACCAGGCCGACCTGAAGAAAAAAGAGAAAAAGGCTTTCGTGGCCGCGATCAAGAAACACGCCGATGCGATCGCCAAAAAATACATCCTCCCCGATGAGGGCACCTATGATTTTGCGCTCATGTACATCCCAGCCGAGAATGTCTACTACGAGACCATCATCCGCGACGATTTGCTCGACGACGACGGCTCGCTCTATTCCTATTTATTGTCGCGAAAAGTGATCCCCGTCTCGCCCAATTCGCTCTATGCCTACTTGCAGGTGATCGTGCTCGGCCTGCGCGGGATGCGCGTGCAGGAACACGCCAAATCCATGATCCAGGACCTCCAGCGCCTCGACGGCGATTTGGGAAAATTCCGCGATGATTTTGCCGTGCTCGGCAAACACCTAAAAAACGCCGCCGGCTCCTATGAAGAGGGCAACAAACGCCTGGATCGCTTCCAGAATCGCTTCGGCACGCTCACCGAGACCCGCACCCAGATCGGAGCCCTGCCCACAGTGCCCGGAGCCGAGGTGTGAGAAGGCTTTTTGCTCACCCCATTTTCCATGCGTTCTCCTGGTTCCTGGTGCTTGCCTATATGGGCGGAATTTTCTGGCTAAGCCACCAGCCCTCGGTGCCGCTGCCGCTGCGCTTTCCCTTTGAAGACAAATTTTTTCATTTCCTGGCCTACCACTTCCTCGCCTTTCTGCTGGCGAATGCCTATTGGCAGGGCGGGCAGAAGCGCCGCTTCTGGGTGGCTTTTTTTGTGGCCGCGCTCTACGGCATTTCGGATGAGCTGCACCAGGCCTTTGTGCCGGGGCGAGAGGCCAGTGTGCTGGACTGGCTCGCGGATGCTTTTGGGGCTTGGGCGGGGGCTTACCTTTATTTGAAGAGCGAGGGTCTCTGGCGCCGTAAACTGGTCCCTTTGCCTGTGGATAAAACTGGCTAACTAACTGATTTTTTTAGGTAATTTTATTTCTTTTCGGGAGTTCCCCCGAGCTTATCTAGCTGAGTAGGTAGAGTCCCTCTGGGGGTTTATTTTTCATCAACAGGCAAAGGGGCCAGTTCATAAAAAGTATATTACTCAAGTATGCCCCCCTCCCTACCGATAGGATTCCCGGAGGCTTTCTCATGCGTTTGGCTCTCTTTGTGTTTTCTTTTCTGCTTCTTCCCGACGCCCTCGATGCGCGCGAGAAGATCGATTTACGTCCGGCGGAGCGGGCGAAGGTGTCGGAAGACCCGGGCAGTGCCACCCGTCTTATTTATGAAACCCCCAAGCCCATTCCCGCCAATCATCCGGAAAAAGACAGCCGTGAGTTAATGGCCTGCACCGATTCTGTGGGCATGATCCACCAGAAGGGCGAGCCGGGATATGTCACCTGCCTTCGCTACCAGAACAAAGCGGTGCCGGAAGCCACGGCCGAAAGACGCGGCCAGAGCCTAGGCATCACGATCGGGAAGTAAAATGAAATACCTACTTTTCCTTTTTTTTAGCATCACCGCCCAGGCCGCCGAGCCCTACCGCATCTGCTATTTCTCGCTCAATAACCACAAAGAATTCGACGAGACGAGCCGCCTCGTGGCCAAGATCAACCAAGTGTCTCCGCAGCAGGTGGTGGTTCAGGAATTTCAGGAAAGCGGCGGCAACCCCGAAGAGAATTTTCGCAAAATGGTGCAGTCCGGAGTGCGGTGCGATGGGCTCGTGATCAGCGGCCACCATACCGGCGCCTATGGTGGGCTGCGAGCCAATGGGAAGCTGCGCCTGGACTTCATGGAAAAACTCTCCTGCGATCCGCAATACGCTTCTTGGTTTCGCAACGTGAATGCGCTCTGGCTAGAAGGCTGCCGCACCCTAGGGGTGGGTGAAATCGAGGCCTACGGCACCAGTGCGGCCGAGCAAGCGGCGATCGATGCCGATGCGCATACTTTTCGCGTGGGCGCGGCCCTCGAGGCCGATAACCTTCCAGGCACCTACGCCGACCTAAACTCCGAATTCACCAATACGCTCGATCAGGACAATCCGCTCTCCTCGCGTTACCTACGCCTCTTTCCCGCGTCCAAAATTTTTGGCTGGACGCGCTCCGCCCCCGGGGAAGAAACCCATAGCGAATATTCCCTGCCCTTCCATATCGCGCAAATCGCCCGCAGCTTGAGCGACGATAACGAATTCCCGCCCGAAGGACCGCGCTCCGAGCGCATGACGACGGACTCAGCCGCGCGCTACGCCGTGGCCATGCTCACGGCCCTGCACGATTTCCAGCCCGGACAACACCATTGCGAGGAGCTCACGGTGAATGCCTGGCTCGCGCATGGGAACACCAGCCAATCCCCCCTCTATGCCTTCGACAATAGCGACCTCCGCGCCTTTCCTTCCCTCGAGCTCAGCGCCGACCGCTCGCTCCTCGAGGCGCGCAATATCGATTGTTTGCTAAAAAAGGCCGCCGAGACCAAAGACGTGGCCCTCCTGAATCAGGCTCTCGACACCATCCTCGCGCGCCCCGAATTCCTGGGCTATTCGTTCAACACCATCGTGGACCTCTTCACCCAGATCGAGGCCACGCGTGATGCTTCCGCTCAGCAAAAACAACTCGCCACCACCATCTTAAATCGCATGCGTGGCAATTCGGTCATCCGCAACTTTCTGCGTGAAAAAATGACGAGCAACCTCACGGGCCTGTTGCGCAAAATCGACTACTACACCTTTTTCCGCCGCCTAACGAACGAGACCGATGCCGAGGTGGAAGCCACCATCCAAATGAAGGCCTTGCAAATTCTCCAAGAGCCCGCCAACCCGAACCTCGATGCGCGCTCCCGCTTTTTGTCTGCGTCTTTCCAGAGCACGGTGCTGGCTTCCCTCGTGAAAAACCGGCTCGTAGGGCCGGAGATCTTTGACGATCTGATGGCCGGAAATCCAAACGGGGGCCTCCTATACGCCCTCGCCAACAACACTAGATTCTACTCGTCCCCAGATCCGCGCAAATCGCGCCTCACCCTTCTGGAAAGCATTGGCATCCACCCCAATGCCGATGCGCGTGTGCTCTCCGAGGTGATAAGGACCGTGGATCTCATGCTAGAGCAGAATCTAATGCGGGCCTCCGACTATGCGAGGATTCGCACCCCACTATATGCCAAATTCCAGGCCGCACGGACGAGAGAAGCGGAAGCCGTCGCGCAGGCAGCCGCAGCTGTCACGCCTGCTCCTGCTCCAGTTGCGCCGGCCGCCGAGCCTAGTTTCTGGGACCGCGTCTGGGGACGATAAAAAAAAATTAAGCGGCGGGTTTTTTCGCTGGGACTGTAGATCCAGCTGCCTTCGCCGCCGCTGCGGCCTGCCGCTGTCGTTGCAAGAGCAAAGCCTGATGGTACTGCGCCACGGTCATCCCGGCCTTCGCCGCTGCGGCCGTGAGCGCCTGCAGTTGGGCTGCGCTTAGCTGCGCCAGGGCAGTAGGCGCCACAGCAGCCGCTGGAGCCGCAGTGGGGGCGGAAGCGGGGGCTGGAGCGGCGGCCACAGGAGTGGCACGAGCCGTGGCAGCGGCGGTCCCAAATTTTTCGCGTGGGAAAACATGTCCGTTCACTTCGAACTCTTCATAAAAAGTGGGGATGTTCCCGCAAGGCCGCATCTCGCCCGTGACCTTGCCTTCGGGAGTTTTGCCCGTCTGCACGAATTTGAATAAATCTTGCACGCTATAGTTGCCATGCTCGTCCACGCCGAGCACTTCGGAAATATGCGAGAGCTTGCGCGTACCATCGTGCAGGCGCTTGGCTTGGATCACCAGATGCACCGCTCCCGCGATCTGGCGCCGGAGGGCCGAGAGAGGAATAGCCGTATCGCCCATCATCGCGAGGGTTTCGAGGCGCACGAGAGCGTCCATCGGCGTGTTGGCGTGCGTGGTGCCCATCGAGCCGCCGTGGCCGGTGTTCATCACCGTGATGA
>JAKFYM010000328.1 GCA_021730855.1 Bdellovibrionales bacterium | reverse complement strand
GTGCACACCCGCCAGCACTATTCCGCCAGGCTCAGTGAAAATATCCTGCGCGAGCTGGATTTGCGCCGCCCCGACTATTTCTTGCCGATCGTAAAAGGAAAGCGTCAATTTTCCGAGCATTTGCAAAGCCTCGGCCACGTGCTGGAAAAAGAGAAACCCGACTTTGTGCTCGTGCAGGGCGACACCAATTCCGCCCTGCTCGGTGCCCTCGTGGGAGCGCGCGCGGGCGTGCCCATTTTGCATGTGGAAGCTGGTTGCCGCTCGGGAAATATCCAGGCTCCGGAAGAACAAAACCGCCGGATGATCGATAGCATTGCCTCCGTGTTTTTTGCCGCCGACAAAACGGCCTACAAAAACCTTCAGCGAGAGGGACGCACAAATTTACACCTTGTGGGCAATACGGGCCTCGACGCCATTGCCGACTGGAAAAAAACCGCCTCTCCGCGCCAAAAGACTTTTGCCCTCGCCACCCTCCACCGCCAGGAGAACACCTCCGATCCCCACATCCTGCGCAAAAAGATGGCGACCCTCGCATGGGTGGCCACGCAAATTCCCGTGCTGCTGCCCCTGCACCCACGCAGCAAAAAAGCCCTGGCCGCCGCGCACATCACCCTTCCGCAAGGAGTGCAAGTGATTCCACCCTGCCGCTATTCCCACTTTCTCCAACTTCTGGCCGATTGCCGCTTTGTGCTCTCTGATTCCGGAGGGGTGCAGGAAGAAGCCGCCTTCCTAAATCGGCCCTGCCTCGTGCTACGGGAAGAAACCGAATGGATACGGCTCGTAAAAGCCGGGAAAAATTTTCTGCTCCCGCAGCTTGGCCCAAAAGAAAAACGTTTCATTCGGCGCCTGATCGAGGACGAAGATTTTTACCAAAAAATACGAAAAAAGCGCAGCCCCGAGATCAGGGCCGGTGCCAGCGCGCGCATTATATCGATCCTGCGCAAGCTCTAGAGGTATATTGGGAAGCCACCACGGAGCGCACGGCTTCGGCGATCAAATCTTTCGAAGCTGGGAATTCTTTGGGCAGATGAAACGTCACTCGTCCTTCGATGGACTTAAGCGAAAATACGTTTAGCAAATGCGGAAAAAAATGCATGCGCCCATACCAACAAACTTTATCGCAGTTTTTTTCGCCAAAAGCCTCTCCCTCTACCTTGAGATACTGCAGAGTGACCGGACAAATTTTATGAGAGGAGCGCGGCCCCGCCGTAAGCAACGAGCGGCGGAACGGACCCACCTCGGCCCCATTGCTGCTCGTGCCCTCGGGAAAAAGCGTTACGTGAAATCCCTCATGCAAAGTGCTTTCGAGCTGCCCCACATCGAAGGCAATGCGATCCCGGTTTCGTCTCTCCACAAAGAGGCTGCCCGCCACGGCGGCCATGGTGCCGAGGAAACGTACCTGCCCCATGTCCACCGAGGTAACAAAGATAGAAGGCGTGATCGCCGCCAGAATCAGCATGTCTAGGTACGACATATGGTTGCTGGCAAAGAGGTAATTCTCCCTGGCAAATAGCTCCTGGTCGAAACCCACCACCTGCATGCGCACGCGCATGAGGCGCAAGGCCCAACGGGAATACCAGGAAACATTTCGCAAAAGTAGCCGGCGCTGCAAGGCAGGAGCGCGAACCAGGAACGTTAACAGCAGGCCATGAAGAAGAAATAGCAAAATCAGGGGCAGCACCAGCGCCGCCGTTCCGTAGAGCCGCGCCCTTGCAGAAATTCTTCCCATAACTAGAGAGTATAGCTGTTCTCAGGATCTTTTGTTTAGGATTGCGTTTTTTAAGCCACCGCGCTTAAGTGGCGGCCCATAGAAGCGCAGGCCTCAGCGCAGCGCCTACAAGCCTCAGCGCAGCTTTGCATCCATTCGCCATCCATCGCGCCGGAGTCTTCGGCGCAACTTTGGCAGATTTTCGCAGTCAGGGCGCAGAACTCAGCCTGCTCGCTAGCACGCAATAGGATCGAGCGCGCAGCAAGCTGACAGGTTTCGGCACACAAGAGCAAACGCGAGATATGAAGGGCCTCGGCATGCATTCCGCCCTCCGTTAAACAATAGTGAATTGATTCGGTACAAGTGGAATAACAGTGCACACACAGACGCACGCAGTTTTTTGCTTCCTGGCTCAATAATTCTTCATGGGGCATGATTCCTCCTCCCACGGACTAACCGCGGATACGAGAGAACCAAGCAATTCCAACGCCAGCTCTAGCAACAACCGCAGGATTGGGTGACCGCCAACAACTGGCCAAAGTCAAAAGGCTTTCCCAGGCCGTGAGAAACGCCAAGTGCATGAGCTTTTTGTTTTGGATTGCCCACGGCGGTGATCAGGACCACCGGAATCTTAGAAAGTTGAGGATCTTGCGCTCGCAGGAAGCAGAATTGCCAACCATTCATCACTGGCATCATCAGATCGAGAAAAATCAAGCAGGGCGGTTCCTGCGTTTGCAAAACGCCTAAAGCTTCCGAGCCGTTCTTGGCCACCTGCACATTGTATCCAAACATCCTGAGCACTTCTTGGAGAGAATCCCTAACATCAGCATCATCTTCCACGATCAAAATATTTTTCGGCATCCATCACACTCCGGCCAGCTACCCTAAGGGCCGGGCCGGGAATCTGCAATAGAGCACAATGCCACTCCTAGTGGCAGATTTGTCGCGATTCTAATGAATTTTAGTTAGTTCGAGCGCCCGCAAGCGGGCGCCGCGTACGCGCGCCGCCAAAACGACTTTTTTTCGGGCCGCGGCGGCCACTAAAACTACCGGGCCGCGGCTTCGTGCTCGGGCTCCCCTGTGTTTTTTCGGCGCGTCGCCCCGAAATGATCGCCCACTGCTGATTCTCTTCGGGCGTCACAAAGGAGAGTGCCTCCCCTTGGGCGCCCGCGCGTCCGGTACGGCCGATTCTATGCACGTAGTCGTCACGTTGCTCGGGTAAATCAAAATTAATGACCAATTCCACTTGCGGGATATCCAAGCCGCGAGCGGCTATATCCGTGGCCACGAGCACCTTCACTCTTCCCTCACGAAAAGACTCAATCGCCTTTTGCCGCTGAGCCTGCGAGCGATCGCCATGAATGCGATCGGTACGAACCCCATAGGACTGAAGGAATTGGGCCACACGATCGGTGCGGCGCTTGGTGCGCGCAAACACGAGCACACTTTCCACTTCCGTGCGCACCGCCTCGAGCAAAGCATTTTGTTTTCCATCGGCCAATACTTCCAACATTTTTTGTTCAATGAGGGTGTTATTGGACGAGGGAGGATCCACAAACACTTGTTGAGGATCGCGCAGCAAATCTTTGGTGAGCTGGCGCAGGTCAGGCGGAAGCGTGGCCGTGAACAGCATGGTCTGACGCTCGCCTGTAAGGTGGCGCAGGATGGTGCGCACCTGGGGCGCAAAGCCCATATCGAGCATGCGATCGGCTTCGTCGAGCACCAACACACGCACGGCGCTCATGGCCAATTTTCCGTTGCGAAGATGGTCAATCAAGCGGCCGGGAGTGGCCACGATCACGCGCGGACGATTGCGTAGGGCCTGCGATTGCGGTCCAAGCGCTACTCCACCGATCAAAAGGCAGGGTGGCGGGAGTTGCAGTCCGTGCATCAGGGGCCGGAGCACCGTTTGCACCTGCACCGCAAGCTCACGCGTGGGCACAAGGATCAAGGCATTGGCGCCCTTGTCTTGCGACAAACGAACCAGGAGCGGAAGCGAGAAGGCTAGGGTTTTGCCGGTGCCCGTGCGGGCGCTAGCAATGATATCTCGGCCAGTCAGAGCCAGGGGAATGGCCTTCTCCTGAATGGGCGTAGGGCTATCGATGCCTGCTTTTTGCAGGGAATCGCAAAGCCCTTGGGGTAAACCAAGGTCTATAAATTTCATTTTTTCCATTCTCGCCCACCACAAAAGGCAAGCGAATCTCTATAAAGAGAATATCCAAGGGCGTTTGACCGCCCCCAAATACATTGTGGTTATGCCGTCCTGATGGACAGCAGGAAGACTAGTAGCGAGCGCTACGGCCGTATCCGCCGCCGCCGCCGCTATTTTCGCGGGGAGCCTGGGGACGAGCTTCCGATACATTGATCGCGCGCCCATCCATCATCTGGCCATTCATTTTCTCAACCGCATTGGTGGCTTCCTGCTCCGAGGACATTTCCACGAAACCAAAGCCTTTGCTGCGACCAGAATCGCGATCTGTGATCACACGAGCAGATTCCACAGTTCCATACTGAGAGAACGAATCCTGCAATGAATTGTCATTAACGGAAAACGATAGATTACCAACGTACAATTTCTTACCCATAAAACCTCCTGAGGCCGGGAGCCGCTTCGGAGGCCAAGGACCCAATTGCCCGCAATCTCGAAAGTAGCTGTAACATGACGAAGGCACTACATGTAACACGGTGGGACAGAAAGCGCGAGAGGATAATCCATGGGCCGGCTAGCCCCGCAAGAAGGAGCGGGAAGAAGGCTGAAAAGGAAGGGTTTCAGGGCCTAGGTGACTTTCGCCAATAAGCCAAGAAAGCCGCGAAACTTAGGTGCAGGAAGAAGACCCCACCCAGGAGCTTAAAGGCGAGTTTCCCAAGAAAATAACTATTATAGAGATCAGATCCGGAATTCTGAATCAAGGTGGCGAACGCCAAGTGCCCCACGCCGAACCCCTGCCAGCTCACGGGCATGGCCTCCGCTGCCAAGCCCAGGGAAAGATTGGGGAGAAGGGAGGTTAGGCCGGATAGACTCTCCCCACTAAGGAGGAGAAGCACGCCCACCACCGCCAGTTTCGAGAGGTGCGCCACCACCGAAAGAAAAATCTCCAAACGCAAAGAACTAAGGGCCAGTAGGGCCACGCTCGCCCCCACGCTGAGAACAAGAGGAGTCTGGTAGAAAAAAAGTAGGGCCGAGATCGTGATCAAGGCCAGGCCAATGGTGCTCGCCACGCGATCGAGCACTATGCTCTTGGTTCCGGCCGCCACCGGCACTCCCGCGCGAGTCTGGAGATAAAAGATGCGGGCAAAGTCAGTGCCGAAGGTGCCCAAGAAAACCAAGCCAAGGAACTGGCTCACCCAGCTATAGAGCAACAGCCGTGGGAGCGGAAGATCGGTTTGGCAAAAGCGGACTAGCAGCAGCCGCCAGCGCCAGGCCGTAAGTATGGTGAGCAGGAGGTTTCCCAGAATGGCGAGGACCCAAAAAAAAGGCGTCTGTACAAGGGCGCTTAGATAGAAGGTATTTACACCATGCCTACGGACCACAAACGCAAAAAGCGCTAGGGCCACCAATATCTTTATCCAGGGCGCGTAACGCTTAAGCAGGGACATACAATTCTTCGGCTAAGCGAAGGTCTTCCAGAGTGTCGATATTCACCAGCCGCTCCCTCACCACCAGCGGAAAAGATAGAGCCGGAAGGATCTCCTGACGCTCGATAAGCGCCGAACGCCGCCAAAGATAGCAGGCTCCGTTGCGAATATAGGTTTCCGCCAGCTGCTGGCGCGCGATGATTTTTTTTCCTTCGTCCTGAACGTAGCGCAATTCTCCCGCCTCCAGGCGCAGCTGCTTGAGGGGATGAAATTTCACGTCCACGGGGCTCACGGTCCAAACCGCATCGGCCTTCTTTTCGGCGAGCAGCCGAAAACAATCGCGCACCATCGCGGGCGTGCGCAGTGGACAAGTGGGCTGCAGCATCACCACATAATCAAATTTTTTTTTCTGTGAGGCCTCCGCCTCTGCGATTGCATGCTGTAGCACCTGGAGATCAGAAACTAGATCACCACTAAGCTCCGGAGGGCGCCGGAAGGGCACGGCCAAGCCGCAACGCTTAGCCTCTGCCGCGATCGCATCATGGTCGGTAGACACCATCGCCACATCAATCTCCGGCAGCTGCTGCACCACTGCCGCCACATGCTCGATCAGGCTTTTGCCGCGGATTTTCTGCAGATTCTTAAGCGGGATGCCTTTGCTCCCTCCACGCGCGGGCACCACTGCGAGGATCGAGCCTATTTTTTCCATCGCCAGCTTTGCTTGCGCCAAACCAGCGGCAGCTTTTGCGGCTGCAGCTCTTGGTCGGCATAGGTGGAGCGCTGCCGGCCATAGTGGGTGGTGAGCTCTTCGATCACTCCCCCCGCCTTGGAACGCAGGCTGTGCCACTGATTTTTATCGATATGACAATATCCTTCGGCAGGAATGGCGCGCCAATCCTCTCCCACAAGGATTTCCGCATCGCCCAAGAGCGTGCGCATGAACTCATCGCGGTCCGCGTGTTGATGACTGGGATGCTCCTGCCCCGGACCCAATAAAATATATTTTTTGCAAACGCTCTCGTTGAAGAGGGTCACGAGCAAAGCGCCCCGCTCGGCCACTTTTTCGAGGCCGTAGTGGCAGGAAAGATCGGCCTCAGCGCCTTCGGGTAACGCAAGGCCCGCCCGCCTCGTCAGGCTGCT
>JAKFYM010000276.1 GCA_021730855.1 Bdellovibrionales bacterium | reverse complement strand
CGGGCAAGAGCCTGGTCAATTACCCCACGGCCATGCACGTCGGCGAAGTCGCGCACCCGGCGCAAAAGGCACGGTCTGTAATTCCCCAGTAAGAGCGTTTTGCATAACAGAATGAAAATTCAAAACGCCCTCAGCAAGATAAGTTTTTCTGCCAGCAACTTCTGTGGGCGTGAGTTTGATTTTGCCAGGCACGAGATTTTTAATAATTTGGTTGGCCAGCACAGTTTTTTGAGCAAGTAGCTGCGGTAGCTCCGAAAGTTTTTTCTTCACCGCACTAGGGGTAACGTAAATTGTTTCGTTCAACTGCGCGGCTAGATATTCCCGTTCCTTCTTGTGCAGCATTAGCTTGCCCTCTGATTCTTTTAGACCTTTGACTACGAATTCGGAGGCATTTCCATCAGCGATAAATTTTACGAAATTGGCAATCGACTTTTCTACGCCTGCTATCAGATGATCTAGTTCTTCAATCCGCGCAGGAGCATCGCCATGCTTTTTTGCCATTAGCTGGTTATATCTGGTGGCGAGGAGCTTATAGACCTCCTCTTTTTCAATAATCTTCCAGAATTCGTCTAATAGCGACTCTTCCAGTGTAGCCATATTTATGGTTTGCGAATTTTTACAGCTTACTGTTGTTTCTCGGTGGGCGTTGAAGCACCCCATATATCCCTTCCCAGAAACGACTACAAAATTTCCCCCGCATTCGTGGCAGGTAACGCTACCGACAAATAAGTGTTTTGATGTGTTGTCCATACGGGTGAGGTTTCCGTAAACTTTTCCTTTGCGACTAATTTCTTCCTTTCTATCTCCCACACGCTTTTCCAGTTCAGGTGAAATAATTCTTAGGTGGGGCATTTCCGTGACCAACCATTCCTCCTTTGGTCGAGGCTGTTGAGTAAGTCGATTTCGTATAGGGTCTTTTACGACTTTCGTTTTTCTATATTCCCATCTTCCGAGATATTTTTTCTGCTCTAGCATTTTTTTGATAGTTCGTTCTGACCACCGTTGGCTTTCTCTTTTTCTGTCTGGTGGGAGAACTCCATCTTCATTCAAACTTCTGGCGATGATCTTGGGGCCGTGGCCATCAGCAAACGCTTGCCAAATTCGTCTAATGATAGCGGCCTGTGGCTCATTGATTCTTGGTTGAAAATGAGATGGCTTTTCTATCCCTTTAACGGTCTGAGATTTTGTAGGGATAGAATCATATCCGTAAGGCGTGTGGCCCGTGGAAAACCCGTCTATAACCCGCACTTCTAAACCGCGAATAGTATTTTTAGAGGTGGCTTTTGACTGCGCCTCATTTGCGTAGCCTTTGAAGACCCAAATATCTTTATACCTACGCAAACGGAGAAACGATAAAGGCCCCAGTTACCGACGAACAAATACCCTGAAGGAGGAAAAATGAAAAATAAGATTATATGCAGTACCTTGCTGGCGTTAACGATTACAGCATGTTCATCCACTACAAAATCTGTCGTGGACTTGAGCCATATTGGCGAAACAGAAGTTCTACAAGAGCATGGTGACAACGACCTGAAGGATGCGCTGCCTTACGAGGCAGACGGTAACTTAGTAACAGCCACGTCCATGATTTCCATTCCTGGCGAAAATCGCTTAGAAAGTGGGATTAAAATGGCCCAGATGCAAGCAAAGTCCACGCTCGCCCATACGATTGAATCGTCGCTCAATAGCTTCAGTCAATACAGCGCCGAAACAAGCTCAGCAGATTCAGTGCAGATGCGCGAACTTATCGGAGACACCGCCAAAGTTGTGGCCAATGAATTCAAGCTAGGAAAGGTTTACTACGAGAAACAAAAAATCATCAGCGACAGCGGAATTCCCGTAACCAAGTGGAAAATCTGGGCTCAGGTCTATACTGACGAAGCCAACTACAAAAAGCTCGTAATGGATGCGATCAGAAAGCGCCAAGGTCGTGGCCAGTTCACAGCCGAGTTCGCTAAAGTTGTGGATAAAAATTTCAGTCAGATGGTTGAAGGTGAAGATGCGGAAAAGGAACCTACTCGTAAAGCAGCTTCGACTGAGGAGTCCAGCAAGGACGAGGAGTAAGGCAATCCGAAGGGAGATGAGATATGAAGCACTTAGCGTTTTTATTGCTCGTCCTCCCTTACGTTTCTTTCGCTGCGCCACCGTCGTGGTTCACAAATGGCAACACCGTTAAGCAGCGGGGGAATGAACTAACTATTTTCTGCCATGGTAGTGGCGCAGAAAAATCTCTATCTTTTTCCTCCGCGCTCACGGAATGCCGATCAATTGCTGCGCAGATGGTGCGAGGGGCACTTTTTCGAGTGCAGAGCCTTACCATCCAGACAGAGGGGGCAGCAAATCTACATGTAGAAGAGCTTTCAGATTTAGAAGTTATTGGCTTAGATGGAAAAGTGATCCGTGAGCATACCGACCAAGAGAACGGCGAGTACCATAGCTTTCTTCAGTACAGAGTCAGCGACATAAGCAAGGCAACGGTAAAGAATGTTAGGCAAGCAAAACTAAAAGAAGGAAACTCTAGTGGTCTTCTCCAGGGTGAGGAAGCACCAGAAAATTCTAAGAGTAACGCAGATGTACCGGGTCAAGTGGTTCATGGCGATGATCGGCAGCTTATCTTAAATATCGTTCCAACAGATTCCTCCTGCTCCATCCTTATTAGAGGAAAGCGCCCTCGATCCGCCAAATGCACATCCCCAGCAACAGTTCTCCTATACGCGGGAGATCGTGAAATTTTAATCAGACAATCTGGCTACAGAACCAAAAAACTAAGAGTGGATTTAAAAAAAGCAAAAGATGAAACGGAGGTGCTAAATGTGTACTTGGAAAAACTATAGGGGAATCGCCGTGCTCTTTCTGCTGCTCACCGCGCCTGCCCACGCAAGCAAGTATGATTTGATATCAGCAGAGAAAGTTTCTACCGCTGGCAGCGATGAAAACAAAGATATTGTGGTTGATGCCATGAAGGTCAACCAGATTTTTCTTGCGCCTAACTCCGTTGGAAAAAAGATGGCGGAGCTTGCAAGCAAAGAAGGGCCAAACACATACAGGGACATTCAAGCTCTCTGGTGCTCAGGCACTAAAGCAAAGTTCAAATCGGAGCTAAAAATTGTTGCAGTTCCACCGACTCCGCCGCCCGGAATTCCAATGGATAAGGTCGCGGCAGCAAGAAAACGCTTCATTGACATCGCTAGGCGCTTTCTTAAAGAGCGTTATCTGTATGAATTTTCCAATACTCAGTTTTCTGGCCAAAGTGCGCCAATTAACCCCGACTACGATGCCTACAAGCGGTACGTCCTAGATACCGAAGGGGAAAGAAAATTTACGAATAGATTTAACGTAGAAATCCCCTTCGCTCCTGTCAGCACAAAGAAAAATTTGATAACTTTTTACAAACAGATAAGGAATCTCCCCTCTTTCTCGGCCATGAGATGGGATAAATTGGGCGACACCATAGACCATGCCGCCACGAACTTTCTATTTCTTTTCCTGCCGCATGAGAATGTCGCGCTTCTATTTCCAAAGGCAGCGGCGACCTACCATGCGGAATATGGGGGCGGCAATGGAACGGAAGTGGCGGGAAAACTTGCCTTTGTTAGCAGTGACACTCTTGAAAGAAGCGATAGTCTTCAGATCTTCTACAAAAGCGTGAGCTACATGCCTTCCACTATAGGATGGAAAATCAAAGATTTGCCAGAAGCGATTTATCCCCTACAGTTTACCATAGCAGAGGACTTGGCGTTTCTCCGTGCCAATTATACTTTTATTGTGCCTGTGGAAGCGGCCAATAAGATTTTTGGAAATATTGAAGACCAAAATATCGAGCAGTACGTTGGATACAGCAAGAACGGGGAGGGAAAACTGACCCACGATATTTCTTTAACTATTGAAAACTCGGACTTTCTCTGGCGCGGAATGTTAGCAGCTAATACCTCCGTTACTCAATCCGATCAGGCCGATGGAAGCGTATCATTCAAAGTAGAATTAGATACGCCATGCAAGTACATGGTGCCACTGGCGGACCTGCAAAGTAGGTAGTGGCCTCTATGAAGCGGAGAATACCAATAGTCGAGGGCGGCTAGGCTGGTTTTTTTACCCAGGACATGCACCAACCGCCGCCTGCCACGGACTTGCCCTGGACGATCATGCACTTTCCGACCTCTTTAGTGCCCTCTCCGGACTCTTTAGTGTAGAGCTGACAATTGCGACAATATTGCGTGGCGCGATCTTTTTCTTTTCTAACGGGGCAGGCACTATTTTTGGCCTTTGCCGCTTTATCTGCTTCGGCGCAATACTTTATGGATTTTGCAAAGGGGTCACTTTCGGGAAGCATGGGCTTCTCGGCCGCTTGAGCAACCTTCAGCCCAAGCATAGATATTCCCTGCAAAACCGGAATAGCGGCGGCGGATGCTGCCACGCACTTGATAAAATTTCTTCTATTTATCGATCCCTTCATCATTTGATCCTCCATTTTAGTTTTTGGTCTTTCCCAAGTCAAAAAAGTTCCTCAACCTTTGCGTCCAATCCCTCAAGCCGCCGGTGCACTTCCCCCTGCTCATTGAGAAGTAAAATGACGTTGTCATGGGAAATATCCTTAGACTTCGGATTTTGCCAGTAGCGAATGTTAAGGGAGTTTGAGAGAAATCGAATATCTTTCTCTTTCCCAAAAAGAAAAGTCCAGCTCGGCCACTCCAAGCCCATGTGCTCACGATACTCGCTTAAGCGCTTAGCGCTCTCCTCCACTGTGTCAAAGGAGATCAACACGAACTCCGCCGGCGTGCCTTTCTTCTCCAGCTCCGATCGGATTTTTTTGAGTTTGCCTAGAATCAGAGGGCAAGCAGAGGTGCATTTTGGATAAAGCATTGCGAGAACGACTTTTTTTCCCTTCCATTTACTAAGGCGAACGGATTCACCCGAATCAGATGTAAGGGATTTTGAAAAATCGAGTGGGCCGGAAAATCCTAAAATAGGGATAAGAAACATCGATGTCGCAAAAGCGAATTTAATTAATTTTGTCATAAGCACACCGAAATCCTAGGTTGTTTAGGGAATAGTTGGCCTGAAGGCTGCTTCGCAGGGCGTAGCGCATAAATGCGGGATATCCGTCACGAGCCGCGGCGCCCGTGGCGGCCCCACCACAAAAAAAGTTTTTTGATTGATCGCCGTCTTGCCGATTATCGGCGGTCACGAAAAACGCATTGAAATCGCTGGTCCACTCCCAGATCGAGCCATGCAAGCCCCGCACTCCATAGAAGTTGGCTTCTTGTTCGCCAGTTGGTCCAGGCGCCGGAGTTTGCGTTGTATACCAACGAAGAACTTTTTCTTGAAATTTTGCGTCGGCGCTCGCGTCGCGTTTATCGTTACTGGCTGCCGCCGCATATTCCCATTCCAGAGTGCTGGGGAGCCTTCCCCCTTTGGCTTCACAATAAGCGCTCGCGGCGAACCAGGAAACGGAAGTTAAAGGACGCTTTTCCTCCCCTCGCTTCGGCGCGGAGGCCTTGCCCTTTAGAGGCCAGTGGGAAAGATAGTTCTTATCGGTGAATTCCAGGGAGACTTTTCCTTTTTGCCAGCTTTTTTCTTTAGCCAAAAAACGAAAAAATTCTTCGTTTGTCACAGGCGCCTCGTCCAAGAGGAAAGCCTTCACTTCCAACATCACGCCATTTGCCCCGAATAACGGCTTAAAGGAGCCCCGCGGGATTTCGATGGGCACTTTCACGGGCAGAGCCAAAGCTTGGGGGCCCGTGATCGAGGTCAGAATGATGAAAAGAGAGAGGGTGGGTCCCATGCTTAATGACCTCCAATTTCCTCGCCACGCTCTTTCTGGACAATCTCACGGTATTTCTTCACTTCATCAACAGTGAACTCTTTCGCCTTGTTGCCCCAATCGTTGGAAATGTACGTCAAGAGAGCGGCCATTTCTTGGTCCGACAGACCCGAAACTGGAGTCATGACGCCATTGTATTCCTTTCCGTTCACAACAATTTTACCTTGCTTGCCCTTAAGAATGATCTGAACAAGCTCTTTTCGATCAGGACGGTCGGTGATTTTTTTCAAGAAATCTGATTTTGCGAGCGGCGGGAACACTCCCTCCAAGCCCTGTCCTTGAGCTTGATGGCACATGGCGCAGTTCTTTTGATAAAGGTCCTTTCCGTTCACTTTAGTAGAAGGAGGCAAGGCCGGGGCCGCAGCGATCTCGGTCTTACCTCCCTTGAGGTTCGAGGCGATGATTTCATCGCCTAGGTACACTTCATCAATCTCCTTTCCCGAATAGATGGCTTTATTTTCGGGGCCATCCACCTTCAGCATCCCAAGACTGCCCTTGTTGAAGGTGCGGAAAATACTGTGGTCCACAAGAATGTATGTGCCCGGCACATCCAGCTTGAACTCCACGATGGTCGAGCCGCCGGCGGGAACTAGGGTTGTCTGCACATGCTCCTGAAC
>JAKFYM010000316.1 GCA_021730855.1 Bdellovibrionales bacterium | reverse complement strand
CCGCTTCTCTAAACCAAAGCCCTCAGCTCACCGAAAGCTTCGTGCCCAAGGACTGTCCCATGCTCTTTGGCCGGCGTCCCACAGCCGAAAGGTTCTCTTTCCGCTCTTCTTCCTCTTTGCAGGCGATGCAGAGCTCCGCAATCGTCCGCGCCGAAAGCCGCGCAAAGCCGATATCCGCCGAGCAACCCTCACACTCGCCATAAGACCCATCCCGGATCTTATCCAGAGCGCGATGGAGACGCTTCACCTTGAAGTTCTCGCGATTCGCCATGCGCATCTTCATGCCCTGCTCGATATCGCTCGAGGCCAGGTCGGCCTCGTCCATTAGGTCTTCTTGGTTGGTTTGGAGCTCGCCCTTGATCACGCGTTCGCCGAAAATGATGTCACTTTCCTCCCGGCGAATCGTTTCCACTAGAGCGATGACTTGTGCTTTGGACAGACCATGGCTTTTGAGCAAGCCATAGATCTTATCCGCCTCTGCTTCGTCCTTCAGGTCCAACAAACGCATTAACCGCGCCTCTACCGACTTATTGTTGTCGTCAGACGCGACCTTCCCCTTGTTCAATTTACTAGCCATATTTCCCCTCTTTATGTAGCTATTCCCCAATAGCTCGGTACTTTTTGTTTACATGTTTTCACATGGTACCTAAAAAAACAGTGCACGGAAGCTTACGCGGAAATCTGCCTTGAATCAAATACTTGCGGTAGAATCTGTCGACACCCCGCACTCATTGCGGTGATCCTAACAAGATCCTAACTCGCGTTTTCCGTGTCAGAAATTAGTATGTGGGCATATGCGCCCCTCTCCCAAGAAAAAAATTCTAACGCCCCTTTTTTCTGGCGCGCCGCGAAAGTCGCTGCCTAGGGCAAAAGAACAAAGGAATTTTTTTCCGGAAAAAGGTAAGTTCGCAGACATGCATCGTCATTTTGAAATCGAATTAAAAAACTTAAAAGATCAAATTTTAGCGATGGGCGGGCACGTGGAGCTGGCCATTGAAGCGGCCACCCAGGCCCTCATCCAGCGCAAGCCGGAAATGATTATGCGCGTTCATGAGTTGGAATCGCGGATCAATCGGGAGCATATGGAGGTCGATGAGGCTTGTTTACAACTCCTCGCTCGCCAAAGCCCCCTAGCCACCGACCTACGATTGGTGATCGCGGTCCTGAAAATCTCTACCGACCTCGAGCGCATGGGTGACCAGGCCGTGAACATCGCCTACAACACCAAAGATTACCTCGAAGGCCAACCGATCAAAGACCTCGTCGACATTCCGGCCATGGCCACGCAGGTGCGCGTGATGGTGCGCGATGCCCTGGATGCCTTTGTGCGGCAAGATCGCGATCTCGCCAACCAGGTGTTGAAAAAAGACGACGCCGTGGACGCCCTCAAAGACAAAGTGTTTCAGGAATTGCTCGAGTACATGAGCAAAAACCCCACCAATGTGGAGCGGGCCCTGGATTTGATCTTGATCGCCCGCAACCTCGAGCGCCTCGGCGACCACGCCACGAACATTGCCGAGGACGTGATTTTTGCCGTGACCGGAGACGACATTCGCCATGGAGGCAGAAAATAAGCCGCCACGGCCAGGAGAGAAAATGAAGAAGTACCGAATTCTGGTAATAGAAGATGAAACTGATATTCGTGACCTCATTGCTCTCCACCTTGGCCGTGAAGGCCACGAGGTCTCCAGCTGCTCCGATGGCCGTGAAGGGCTACAGGCTTTAAAAAACGAGTCCTTCGATCTAGTGATCGTGGACTGGATGCTCCCGGAAAAAAGCGGCCTCGAAGTCATTCGCGAAATCCGCAAAAACCTTAGCCATGAGAAGCTCGGCATCCTCATGGTCACCGCCAAGGGAGCCAATTCCGATCTCATTCTGGGCCTGGAATCCGGCGCCGACGACTATTTGATAAAACCCTTTGAGCTCTCAGTGCTGATGGCCCGTGCGCGCGCCATCCTGCGCCGGACCGAAAAGAAGAATTCCCTGCTTGAGCTCGGCCCGCTCAAGATCGATGAGAACTCCCATGAAGCCCACCTGCACGAGAAACAAATCTCGCTGACTCCCTATGAATTCAAACTCCTCGCCACCCTGGTGCAGAACAAAGGCCGCGTGCTCACCCGCGACCGCCTGATTGAAGAAGTTCAGGGAAGTGGCGTGGCTGTGGTGGAGCGCGCGATCGACACCCATGTCTTCGGGCTACGCAAAAAGTTAGGCGAATGCGCGGATCTTATTGAAACCGTGCGGGGCGTAGGATATCGAGTAACCTCAAAAGCCTAGATGTTTTTCCCGCGCTCGCAATATTTTCCCAAACAACTCTTTCGTCGCTTCCTAAGGCGGCAGATTCTCGGCGTGGTGCCCACGCTACTGCTCACGGCGATGGCCGTGAGGATTTATCTTTCCAAGCAATTCTCCCACCTCAGCACTGTCGATGAGGTCACGGCCGCCTATGATCGTGCCTTCCTTTTTCTAGCACTGGTGATGATCTTCACCGTGACCGGGATCACGCTCTGGACGGGGTACCGCATGGTGCTGCCCCTGGGGCGCATCCTCCTGAAGGCTCGCTCCATCCTCCGCCGGGAGTACAATTTCAACGAGCGTGATGAGCCCGCCGATGCCGAGGAAGGCCATCCCGGGGAGTGGTCTGATCTCGAAAGCGCCCTTTACCGCATCAACAAAGACATGCAGTCCAAGGACATCTCCCTGGCGCGCGAGCGCGAGGAAATTGAAGCCATCCTGAGCGCCATCTCCGAAGCCGTGGTGGCCGTGGACCAAACCGGCAGCCTGCTCTTCTACAACTCCCAGTTCGCGGTCTTTTTCGGGGAAGCCCGCCGCGGCCAGGACCGGCTTTCCGATTTTTTCCGCAATAGCGATGTGCTCGAAGCTTTTCGTGCCACCCTCCGTTCCGAAGGCACACAGAACGTGAACACTCTGCTGCGCCTAAAAAATGAAACGGCCTATCGCCATTTCTCCCTGTCCATTGCTCCACTAAAATTAACCGACGGCCAGCTCTACGGCGCGGTGGGCGTCTTTCACGACGTGAGCGAACTCAAACGTATGGACCAGGTGCGAGTGGATTTCGTGGCCAATGTGTCTCACGAGCTTCGCACCCCGCTCACCGCGATCAAGGGCTATGCGGAAACGCTCCGGGAGGATTTCAAGGGCAATGCCAACGCCAGCAAGTTTCTTGAAACCATCGAGCGGAATACCGATCGGCTGATCGCACTCGTGCAGGATCTGCTCAGCCTCTCGGCCCTGGAATCAGGGCAAGATTTGGAAAAAACGGAAGTGGATCTAGCCGCGATGACCAATCGGGTGCTGCACCAGCTCGAAAGCGAAAGGGCGCGGAAACAACAGAAGATCCAAACAAAAATTCTTGTTCCCCAGCTCTGGGCAGACGCAAAACGCCTAGAGCAGGTGCTCTCCAATCTCGTGGAGAACGCCATAAAATATGTCCCCGTCCAAGGCAATATCGAGATCCGCTGGGAGGAGAGGCCCGGCGAAGTAGTGCTAGTAGTGACCGATGACGGGCCGGGTGTGCCCCCCGAGCACCACGCCCGCATCTTTGAGCGCTTCTATCGTGTCGATAGCGCCCGCTCCCGCGAACAAGGGGGCACGGGGCTGGGCCTCGCCATCGTCAAGCATATCGTGCAACGCCATGGCGGCAAGGTGAGCGTGGAATCCCGGCCCGGAGGCGGAGCCGTCTTCCTTTGCCGCTTTCCTTTTGATAAAGAACGTTAGTGTTCTTCCTTCCTGAAAAATTTTCTTTCCCCGCGGACCTCGAACAAGCCCTTCGCCTCGGCCTCTGGCGGGGTAACGATCCAAGTGAAAAAGAGCTCGAAAAGCTCGGCACACAACTGCGTGCGCTCTGGCCGAAGCTCGCCCAGGAACGTGGCTTCCAGCCCGCCGGAGCCGCGCACTATTCGTTTCGCAGAGAAGACGCCGAAGCCTATGCTGCCTACTATCTTCCGGCCAATGCCCTAAAGGTGGCTCTGGTGCTCGAAGAAAGTTATCTGCTGGGCAAAGATCTCCTGGCCGATCCGGCGATTTGGCTCGATGTGGGCACCGGCCCCGGCACCGCCTATTGGGGCGCCGCCTGGTGGTGCTCGCGGCGTGGAAAAAAACTCCGCTTTACGGGCTGGGACCAGTCTAGCTTATTTACGGAAAAAGCCCGTGAAATGACCGCAAGGAACCCGCTCGGGCAAGAAGCCCATTTCGTGGCCGCCGACAAAAACTCCGACTCCTACTTTGCCCTCGTTCGCAAGCTTGCGCCCACGCACCTGAGCTTTGTGAATTCCCTGGCAGAAATCTATCCCGAGCCCGAAGCCCGGCATGCGGCGCTCGAAAAACTCTCGAGCCTCCTGCGTGAGCTCACGCGCAAAGACGGCAAAGAGCGCTGGGTGCTGCTGATCGAGCCGGGCTCACGCACGAGCGCGCGCGAACTTGCCGCCACGAAAGATCATCTCCAAAACAAAGGCGCTGCGCACCTGCTGCTGCCCTGCCTCGACAATCGCGCCTGCGGGGCCCTCGCCAACCCAAAAGACTGGTGCCACGAAGAGGCGGCCTGCGACTTTCCCGCTTGGCTCAACCAGATTGGTGCCGTGGCCGGCCTAAGAAAAGAGTCCCTGCTTTTTTCCTACGCCCTCTACTCCCCAGCAGCCCTACCCGCGCTTTTCCCCGACGGGAAACGCATCGTAAGCCAGCGGCTCGAACGCAAGGGCCAGGTAGAATGCCGCATCTGCACGAGAGAAGGAAAACAATTAGTGCGTGTGCAACACTCCAAAGCTCATGCCGAGAATGAATTTTTCCTGAAATCTTGCCGGGGGGAAATCTGGAAGAGCGCCGCTTGGGAAGCCAAAGGAGACCTCCTCCAGGCCGAACGCGTTCCTCCAGGAAAAGAAACGATTTTTTCCTAAAACCGGTGGTACTATTCCTCCATGTTCTCCCTTCCCTCGATACGCAATCGGCTGCGTAAGCTCGACACCTTTGGCCTCTTCCGCGTCGATCTCTCCAGCGTGCTCGCAGCAGCTTCGGCCACGGCTCCCCTTGGCCGCCGCATCGAATGGCTAGAGGGTTTGCTCGACTGGATTCGCATTCCCGCCAGCCCAGATTCCCAGGCCGCCAAGGCTGGCTCTCAGATCCAAACGGTGCGGGTGCGCTTTTTCCTGATGACGCTCGAGCGGAATCCCCAGTGGAAGGCCACGGTCTCCGACATTCTCACTTCGATCCTTCTCGAGACCAATCCGCTCATCCTCGTCTGTGAAACCGGCCTTAGCCGGGGCAATGGCTTTTTCTCCGAAGCCTTTGAGCGCTCGCTGCACCGGATCCTGCCCTCTCCACGCAACGAAAAAGACCTGCATGAGCTTTTTTCTCGTCTTTTTGTGGATGAAACCGATGGCGAATGGCTGGAAAAGCTGGACGAGCCCACCCTAAACGGAATCTATGGCCTGCTTTTTCAAAAAGAGTCGGTGCGCCTGGCGATCGAGAATCGCTACTACAACACTCTCTTCGATGCCCTGATCCTGCTGGCCTCCCAATCCGAGGCCATTGGGCTCTCCAACGAAATCCGCACCCGCAGCTACGTGCAATCCGTCAGGGAATCCGCCTTTTTCCAGCTCCGCACCCTGGTGGCCGAAGCCTACGCCGCCTATGAAAAAAGCCGCCAACACGGCACACCCGTGGATTTTGCGGAAGATCGGCTCCCGCCCTGTTTCAGCCGTTGCCGCGAGGAGATCAACTCCGCCCTACGGCATATCGAAGAGCATGGCGTGAGCGTGCATATCGTCTACCAGCTCGAGAAGCTCGAGCGCTCCCTCGCCCGTATGGAGGAGATCGCCGCAATTCTCTTTGGCAAACAGGAAAAAACCACGGCCTGGCTGCGCCTCATGTCGAGCCTCGTGCGCACCCACCTCGATAGCGACCGCGTGGGCGCCCTGGTGCAAGACAATATGCGCCTCCTCGCCCGTAAGGTGGTCGAGCGCACCGGGGTTTCGGGGGAGCACTACATCACCCAGACTCGCAAAGAGTATTTCACGATGCTGGCTTCTGCCGCAGGCGGAGGCGTGGTCACGGTTGGCACCACTTACGTCAAGTACTTGATCAAGTACCTGCATCCAGCAATGTTTTTTGAAGGCTTCTTCTCCTTCCTGAACTATTCGGGAAGCTTCCTGCTCATGCAGGCTTGCCACTTCACCCTAGCCACGAAACAGCCCTCGATGATGGCCCCCGCTCTGGCCGCGAAACTCAAGGAAAGCAATGCGGGCGCCAAGGCCACCGAGTTCGCGGATTTTGTGGCGCGGATCACCCGTTCGCAGTTTGCAGCGGCTTTGGGAAATATCGGGATGGTGATTCCCGTGGCCATTCTGGTGGATGTGATTTTTCAGCTGAGTTTTGGCAAACACATGCTCTCGCTCGAGGACGCAAAATACACCCTCGCCTCCATGCACCCCTGGAAAAGCATGACCATTCCCTACG
>JAKFYM010000366.1 GCA_021730855.1 Bdellovibrionales bacterium | reverse complement strand
TCGGTGAAAAATCCGGCCACGTAGAGGGAAAAATCTCCGAGCGCCCGCAGCCGCTTGGCGCGTTCCTCGGCCCGCTCTTGGTCGAGCGCTAAGGCAAGCTGCTGGGTGAGAGTCTCGGCGGGATTTCCGCCGGCATCGGTGGGATAAAAGTTCTCCATGCTGATGTGGCGACGAAGGAGTTGCACGAGGTAGTGCTGGGCGTGCTCGGATACCTGCATGCGCAGGCTGGCCACGGCTCCCGAGACAGCACCTTGGAAGTACTCTCCCGGATCGACGAAAATAATACTTTTTGTATTATTTTTGGTCACGCAAAAGATCTCTCCTGTGATCTTCACACCCAAAAAGGTGCTTCTTTAAATTGTATCAGGATTCTGGGGCTAGGAAAGGCGGTATTCTTTGGCCTCGAATTTCGTGCCGCCGGCCGGAAGCACCGCAAACACAAGGCTCTCCGAAAAACCTAGATTCAGGTATTCTCCGCGGCGGCCGCTGTCTAGGATCGGCAGCTGGTCGCGCAGGTGGGAATGCCCAATCAGCACAAAATCCGCCCCTGCGGCCACCTTCCCGCGCGCATGCTCGAGGAAAAGCCGTCGCAAGCGCTCGGCTTTCTCTCCCTGCACCTTGCTCTCGCTATTGTATTTGCGGCTGGTGCGGCTCGACCATTTACCGATTTGGTCGGCCACCCAATCGGGTACCCAGCGCACGAAAAGCCGGAAGAACCAGGTACGCGTGAACCAACGTAGAAAACGATAGCCACGGTCCTCGGGGTCGATGAGGTCGCCATGGGCGAGATGAATATGTTTATCGTTCGCCTGGAGCCCAAAGTCCTCGGCATGCACCTCGATGAGCGAGCTGCCGGCAAACACCGCGCGCATGTGGAAATCGTGATTTCCCTCGAGGTAATGCACCTTCACGCCCCGCCCGGCTAGAGCGGACAAAGCCGCGAGCACCTCGGCATGTTGCTCGCGGAAGATTTTTTTGTTTCCCACAAAAAGATCGAAGATATCTCCCCCCAGCAAGAGCAGATCGCCCGGCTGGGGAATGGATTGCAGGAAAGAAACAAAACGCCGCGAGCGGGCATTCGTGCCCGGGGCTAGGTGCAAATCAGAGCAGTAATAAACGTTCACTCAGGAAATGTAATGCAAGTGGGCCGGAGGCTCAATTGGATATGTTTTTAAACGCGACGATCGAGGATGCGCCCGAGCTGTTTGCCCTTGGCGCCGGCGGGAAACGAGGTCTGCAAGAGACGCACGATCTCAAAGCCGCGGATGCTACGCACCTGCACGCCATCACTCCTAGAGACCAAGATCACGAGCTGGCCTTCTTCTTTGGTGAGTTCTGCCCGGAGACCGCTTTTCAGAAATTCTTCTTCTTCGCGAAGGAGCGCAAGGGCCGCTAGCGCTTCTTCTTCGGTAGGTTCGCGCTGGGGTTGCTCATAGGGATTCTTGCCCCCGGCATCGGAATCAGTGCTTCTTTTGGTGGAAACGGGAGTGGCAAAAAATTGCCGAATGATCGGTAGGATTTTCCCTGACTGCATCTTGCCCTCCTTCTAGCGTTTCGGAAGGTCTGGCAAGAATCTGTAACTCTTTAAACCCGAGCTTTACACTCTTTTAGAGGAAGAGGAAACCTAGGGTCACGAGGAAAACCCCCGCGCTTAGGTAAGGCAAAAGATGGCGCTTCATCGGTACTCTCGCCCTCTCGGCCCACGGCGTTCCTGCCGTTCTTCTTGTTCCTGCTCGATGGCGGTAGATCCGCCCTCTTCTTGATTTTCGGTTCCCCAGACGGCGATTTCGCCTTCCTTATAGGGATCCACGGAGGCGAGTTTCCGGTCGTAACATGCTTTGTTGTTACAAGCGGGGCTGCTGGCGCAGGCACTCAGGAGAATGCCCGCTACCGGCAACACCACTGTAAGCATATAGATCCATCGACTCTTCATAAAACGGCCCTCAACAAAGATGGAAGTTCTCAATCGGTGCCCTTTCTAAAGTCCCTGGCTGAAGGCTTTCACCTCCAGCCAGGGAGCGGGCTTAAGAAATGCCCCCCCTAGAGGGAGCAATCCAATTCGATTTAGAGAAGTTTCAATGCGCCGTTAGGAGCAGCGTTGGCTTGCGCCAAAACCGAGATACCAGCGTTCTGGAGGATCTGGTTTTTTACCATCGTCGACGTTTCAGCTGCGATGTCGGTATCCGCGATACGCGATTTCGCATCCGACAAGTTCTCCACGGCGATACCCAAGGTATTCGAAGTAGAGTTCAAGCGGTTCTGGAGAGCGCCGAGCTCGGAACGGTTCTCGTTCACGCGCTTGATGGCTTCGTCCAGGCTGCCCAAAGCTTCCAAGGCTCCGTCTTTCGAAGCGAGGTCAAGACCTCCCACTCCCAAAGCACTAGCTTGTACGTTGGTCTTGGAGGGATCGAACTCGATACGGTTCATCTCGCCTTGTTCCGTGCCTACTTGGAAGGTCATAACGTCGCCTTCACCAGAAAGCAGCGCTGTGCCGTTGTAGTTCGTCACTTGCGAGATACGATCGACTTCACCCTTCAAGCTTTGCACTTCTTTGTTCAAGAAACCGCGTTCTGCATCACCAATGGTGTCAGAAGCAGCTTGAACAGAGAGTTCGCGCAAGCGAATGAGGATGTTGGACACTTCGTTGATTCCACCTTCTGCGGTCTGCACGAAGGAGATTCCGTCGTTGGCGTTACGTTGAGCCATTTTCAGGCCGCGTACGCTTGCCTCCAATTTATTGGAGATCGAAAGTCCGGCGGCATCGTCACCAGACTTTGTGATACGTTGACCAGAACTCAAACGTGCAAAGGATTTGCTCGCTTCAGCGCTGGTGATGGATAGGTTTCTCTGGGTTGCCAGAGAGGGTACGTTAGTTGCGATTCTTAAGCCCATTGTTACACTCCTTATTTGATCGACCACCCCACTCTTTGCAGAGTGATATGATCAACTAATTACGTGTAACTTCTCGGTAGCAGGTATGGAAACTTAAGCAAAAAAGTACAGTATTTACACAAAAAAATGAGGAGGGCAAAAACCCTCCTCATTCTAATGGGTTAGATTCGCTAATCTAGGGCTCGAGGACAGGGCTCGAGCCCCGCCTTCGAGAGATTACAGCAATTTCAGAGCAAGATTCTGGCTGGTATTGGCTTGCGACAATACCGCAGTTCCTGCCTGGGACAGGATGCTCTGTTTCGTTAATTCAGACGTTTCCGAAGCCATGTCTACATCGCGGATCCGAGAATTCGCGGCAGCCAAGTTTTCCGTTGCGATCGAGAGGTTGTTCACCGTCGAAGACAAGCGGTTCTGAAGAGCTCCAAGACCAGCGCGATTTTCGTTCACCGACTGGATTGCGATGTCGATACTCGCCAAGTTTTGCTGAGCGCCTGCTTTCGTCATGGTGCCGGAGTCACTAAGACCCAAGCGACCAAGGGTCACGTCCGTATTCGCAGTAGCATACTGCAAACGGTCATTTTCTGGGCTGTTCTCGATACCCACTTGGAAATCAAGAGTTTCACCAGTGCCGTTCAAAAGTTGGCGACCGTTGTATTTCGTCACTTGCGAAATACGATCGATCTCACCTTTGAGGGCTTGGAATTCTTTGTCGGTGAATCCACGCTCTACATCGCCCACGGTGTCGGAAGCGGCTTGTACGCTTAGTTCACGCAGACGGAGCAGAATGTTGGACACTTCGTTGATACCACCCTCAGCCGTTTGGATGAGCGAGATACCATCGTTGGCGTTGCGATTTGCTTGTTGCATGGAGCGGATGCTGCCCTTCAACTTTTCAGAAATCGCGAGACCAGCAGCATCGTCACCAGCTTTAGTGATGCGCGCGCCGCTAGATAGTTTGTTTAAAGAGCTTGCTTGTTTCTCGTTGGAAACACCCAAGTTCCGTTGTGCGTTCATTGACTGAACGTTAGTCGCAATACGTAAACCCATGTTAGTAACTCCTCCTCAATAGATTGCCGTCACCTTCCAGTGGCACTCTCTCGAAGACTCGCTACCTTGCGAACCATCGTCCCATCGCTGCTCGCTCTTCTGGGCCCCACGCCCTTTGGAACTTGCGTACTATGGAGCGGCAAACTTACATTTGCTGCACTGAACTCATCGGCAGGAGAGCTGTGCCCTTAAGAGCAAAATGTAGGTTTTTGTTTTTTCTTCGGTGACGTGTATAAATACAAATTATTTTAGTCGGGTACTAAGCGCGAGACTGGCGCACATTCGAGCTGAGGCAAATATCCGACAATTTCACTATGAATAAATGACGTTGGCGGGTAAATATTTTTTATGAAATGGTGCCGGTGGATCTCAAACACCCGAGCGAATTTTCTTAAGCCGCTTTCCGTCTACGCCCCAAATTGGGGAAATGCGCCACGGAAGTGCGATCTTCGAGCGCATGAGAACGTGCTCTATGCCTCTGCCACATTCGCGTGGCAATGAGCGCCGTTCCCGGCACAATGAGAATCAAGAAGTGAAACCAGATCATGGCTATGAGCGCGTCCATACAGCCTCCCTGTCGGCAAGGCTGCAAGAGTGGGCCCACATAAAGCTGGTCCCCTTGCCTGTTGCTAAAGAGCTGTAACCATTTGAATTATTTAAATTATTTTTGTTTCTACCGGGGAGCCCCGCAGGGCAATCGCATCTAAACGAGGCGAAGTCAGCTGGAGAATTTGAATTTCATCAACAGGCTGGTGGGCCAGTTAAAAAAAAGCCCACCCCCCATTGCAGGGAGCGGGCATCGAAGCACCAGCGAGCTGGATTACAGCATCTGGGAGAGCTTCTGCAGGGTCGAAGCGCTGGGGGCCTTGATGATACCGAGCAGGTCGGCACGCATCATGGCTAGGATCCCAGCGTTCTTGCCTTGGGCATCGGATCCCACAAGAGCGATGATTCCCACGGGCTCGCTCTTCTTATTGTGGAAGCGGAAGGAGAGGATCGATCCCGACAAATCAAGCTTGTTGAAGGGCACGAACAGGCCAATCACTTCTGGGCCCACATAGAGCACAGAGTTGGCTAGCTGCGGGATTTGGAGAGCCACTGCGGGAAGGGATCCAGCAGCCACGGAAGGCAAGGGACGTCCACCAGGGAGAGTCTGAGGGTTGAAGCCTTGGCCTTTGTTCCCTAGGAAATCCGTCACGGACACGGTCAGCTGCAGGAGAGCGCCACCGCTTTGGAAGTCCGGGCCGAATTGCACGCTGGAGTTAGGGTATTTCGGGATAGGGATCGTGGCACCACCGCTCACGCTGAGGTTATTGAACACCATGCTCACCACTACGCGACCGTTCACCACTTCCACGTCGGGGCCAGTGATACCGTCGATTTTGGGGTTCATGCCGGTGCCGGCTCCACCGCAACCGGTGAGAGACGCCGCCACGAGCACAGCCAAACTTGCCACTGCTACTTTCTTTAGTTGAACGAATTTCATTCTGTTTCCTTTTTTTACTTATGAGCTCAGACTCGGTTTCAGTTCCAGGCTTCTGCTTGGGAGGCTGTGTGCGTACGTACCGCCCTGGATCCAATCCCTGCGCTGACCGTTGTTTACAAAATTCCCTCTCGCCCCTGCCGACCAAGCCACCAGATGAACCAACATCTCGCCTGACCGTAAAATTAAGAATAATTAACAATTCAATAATAGTCAAGCAATCTGATCAGTTTTTGGGGAACAAAATCCTTACAAGGAATTTTCTAAGAGATTTTAAGGGGTTAGCAGGCTACTCGGCCTGCCTTACAATTCGGGCACCCAAAGATTCGAGCTTCTTTTCCATTTGCTCATAGCCTCGATCAAGGTGATAGATCCGGCGCACGTTGGTGGTGCCCTTAGCCGCTAGTCCCGCTAGCACTAGGGAAGCGCTAGCGCGCAAATCCGTGGCCATCACGGTGGCCCCTAGGTAGCAGCCAGCCTTTCCATGCACCACGGCCTTGGAACCCTCCACGCGAATGTCGGCCCCCAGGCGGTTCAGTTCCGGCACATGCATGAAACGATTTTCGAAGATGGTCTCGGATATTTCACTCTGGCCATCCACCTGCGTGAGATAGGCCATCATTTGGGCCTGCAGATCGGTGGGAAATCCCGGATAAGGCTCAGTGGCAAAGGAGACCCCCCTGCCCGAGGCCCCACGCCTAGCCCTCACCTTATCTTTACCCACCTCTATGTCCAGGCCCGAGGCCGTAAGCAGGTCAAGGAAGGAGCTCAGGCAGAGGTGATCCATCTTCGTGACAGTGACCTCTCCGCCCGTCATCGGCCCAGCCAGCAATAGGGTGCCGGCTTCGATGCGGTCAAACATCACTTCATAGTCTGCGCCCCGGAGGCTGGCCACGCCCTGGATGCGGATCTCCGGCGTTCCTTCGCCCTGAATCTTGGCGCCCATCTGGCGCAGGAAGCGCGCAAGGTCCGCCACTTCCGGCTCGCGAGCGGCGTTCTTCAGCACGGTTTCGCCCTCGGCCAGAGTGGCCGCCATCATCAAATGTTCCGTGGCCCCCACGCTCACCGAGCGAAACTCAATCTGTC
>JAKFYM010000122.1 GCA_021730855.1 Bdellovibrionales bacterium | reverse complement strand
AAAAGAAAGCTGCGATTTACTACTCCTATAGAGTGAATGCGCGCACCTCAAGCGCGGATAAAAATAGAAGCAAGAAAAGTGAGCTCTTGCGCGAAAAAGGCTGTCAAGAGCAGAGAAAGAAAAAATCCGTCCGCCGAAAAAATCGTCCTGAGCAAGCAAGCGAAAATCTTCTCGAATAACCCGCCCCATAAGAAAAACCCACACCACCCTGAAAAATCCAGCGCGCAGTATTTTCCCCACCTCCACGCAAACCCTTCTGCGCCCCGTCTCCACCCACCCGCTCGTGCTCCGCTCTCACTCCCGCAACTCTCCCCAAGGGCGCCCTTAGTCGCGCCGCTCTAGGAAATCTAGAACGAAAACTCTTAGTGAGCCTTAACATCGCCCCGCTGTAGGCTGCGGCGATGGGCCACGCTAATACGCGAGAAGAGTGGGTCTTCAGAGAGAAACTGTGGGCTTGCCTCTTCATCTAGTTCGGAGAGGAATTCACGGATTTTTTCCTTGGTCTCGGCATAGTCCATCGAAAAGGCCTCTTGGCTATTGAGTGGCGCGAGATCTTCTAGAGCTTTGCCCTCGGCCGCGCTTTTTTCGGCTTCGGCGAGGGTTTGGGCGTAGAACTCGAGGGTTTCTTCGTCTCCCTCTTGCCCTGCAGTGTGGCCACGCTGCTTGCGCATACCTTCAATGCGCTTGCGGAGCTTCTCCCGCAGGCTTTCATCCCTGCTGAGCGCCACCACGAATTCCTCGCGTTTATTTTTGGCTACATAAGCGAGCCAAGGGTCCTGCACTGCTTGCACCGACTCTCGCGAAGCACTGGCTCCTCCGGCAAGGCCACGTTTTTTTCCAGGCTGGTAGGTGACGCTCGAAGGGTCCGTTTCTTCTTTCCCTGTTTTGCTAGCATCTTTGCTCGCGGATTTATCACCTTTCTTGTCTTTGTCTGCCAGGGCCTCGTTTTTCTCTTTTTCCAGACGTTTCGAGATCTCGCTTTTTTTCTCCGAGCTCGCATTTGCCCTTCCTGCGGCAGAGAGCAGGCTTTGTTCGCTTCGATTGGCGGCTTGTTGACTGGCGCTAATCTCGGGGTTTTCTCCATCCGAGTGGATGCCTGTATCCTGGCCCCCTGAGCTAGAAAAAGTGGAAGGACCGTTGGTGGGGGCGTTGAACTCAGGATCGGAATTGGTCATACCCTTGATGGCCAGGCTGATGGAATCGGCAGCCTCTTGCTGGGCGGCCATGATGTCGGAAGGGTATTTTCCGGGTTCAGGAAGAGTCGTTTCCGTTTGGGTTGCCGTCTCTACCGTTGTTTTTGTTTCTGTTTGCGTGATGGTCTCCGTAGCCATTTGCGGTTGGGTATCTACGTTGGTGCTTGTTTGCGAGCTTGGTCGGGTGTTTGTGTTCGTAGACGTGGTTGTAGATGCAGTTGTGCCTGTTGAAGTCGACCCCATGGTGCCGGTGGCAGTTTGAGTGAAGGTCGGAGTGGAAGTGTTTTGATTGCTCGGCCAAGAGATCTGCGACAGCTGCACGTTGTCGCAATTTCGGGGCACATTCGAGGCCTGTTTCACACACTGCGGGTAGTACTGCTGGCAGGATCGTTCCTGGTACCTTCCGGCTCTGAAACGGATATTGTCGCTGGTGGTGCAGACCCAGCCGTTATAGGTCATCTCGTCGAACCAATCGAACATGCCGGCCTGGGCGAAAGGTGCCAAACACATGCTTAGCAGAAAAAAAAATAGTGTTTTTCGAGCCCAAGTCTGCACAATTCCCCCTTCTCTCCGTAACGGCCTTTTGTCGGAAAATCTAAAGGGGAAAATAGAAGTGATTTTCAGTATTTAAGAGCGATTTTCGGATAGAACTTCAGCCACCACACCCCAGGCATTTTCGATGTCGTCAGAGGAAGCACAGTAAGGGGGGAGCAAATAAACGGTATTTCCTAAGGGGCGTAGGAACAGGCCCCTAGAAAAACATTTTTGGTAGAGTTCCTGGGACTTTGCGCTCCCATAGCCGCTCTGTTCGGGCAGCTCGATCGCCCCCATGGACCCGAGCACTCTGGGGTTCGGGAGGGCGAACTTTTCTAGAGCTCGGCGATGCGCATTTTCAAGGACAGCAATTTTTTCTAGTACGGTTTCTTCCTGGAAGATTTTCAGGTTTGCATTGGCCGCCGCGCAGGAAAGGGCATTTCCGGTGAAGCTATGCCCATGAAACAATAATTTTTGTGGAGATAAGAACTGCGAGAAAATCTCTTCGGTGGCCACGGTGAGGGCCAGCGGCAGGGCTCCGCCGGTAAGGCCCTTGGAAAGGCAGAGCAAATCCGGCACCACGCCTACCTTTTCGAAGGCAAACATTTTTCCGGTGCGGCCAAATCCCGTCATCACCTCGTCGAAGATCAAGAGAATGCCATGCGCGCGGCAGATCTCCGAAATCTCGCGCACGATCTCGGCCGGCCAAATAATCATTCCCCCAGCCCCTTGGAGCAAGGGCTCGAGGATCAGGGCCGCAATCTCCTCGTGCTTGGCTTCTACAAAGGCGCGGAATTCGGCTCTCCACTCGGGGCTGAGATCCTTAGGCTGGCGGAAGCGAAAAACGGGAAAACGCAAATCCGTATAGGCTTCGGTGAAGGCGCTGTCGCCAGAGGCGCTCATCGCTCCGCAGGTGTCGCCATGATAGGCCTTGGCGAAGGTGAGGAAGCTGCGCTTGCGTTTCTTGCCCGACTGCTGCAGCGACTGGTAGGCCATCTTCATGGCCACTTCTACGGCGGTGGAGCCATTGTCGGAGAAAAAGAGACGGTTCAGGCGCGGGGGCAGAAAACCGGCGAGACGAGTGCTGAGTTCCTCGGCCTCCTGGTGCACGAAGTTCGCGAACACCACCTGTTCGAGCCTCTCGGTCTGCCGGCGGATGGCCTCCATGAGGCGTGGCTCACAGTGGCCGTGGGTGATCAGCCACCAGCTGGAGATGCCGTCGAAGAGACGTTGCCCATCCTGCAGAAAAATATGCGCGCCAAGGGCGTGGCTCACGCGGGCGGGGGGAATGGCGTCCTGCATTTGCGTATAGGGACGCCATATTTTCATATTCGCAGATCCGAAGTGGTGGCCAACCGCAGTGGGGTGGTAGCGCGGGTGATGGCTGTCCATGCCGCCTGGAAGCATTTTTCCTCTAGAGCTCGAAGTGGAGCGGAACTGAAGCCAAAGGCCGAAAATATTTTCTCCGAAGCCGCAACCATTTCTTCGAGATGGTTTTTTTCTTCACGCAGGATCGAGAGCAAAGAAAAATCCGACGGACCCTCTCGCAGCACTTCTTCATATTGGCGGTAGAGGCTCATGGCGCGCTCTTCCACGAGCCAGGTCACGATGCAGTAGACGGCTGATTTTAATTTTTCACTGGGCAGGCTTTGCAGGAAGGTATGAGCGCCGCCATCGAGTTCGTAGAAATAGGCTTTTACGGCAGGCCCTCCGAGGAGCAGGGATTCTTGGTAGCTGTTGAACGGGGAGCCGCCTACTTTTATGGCGAGGCGCTTGAAGAAGAGCGCATGCCGCACTTCTTCGGAGGCGTGCAGGAGCACCTCTAGCGTCATGTCTTCGGTGGACTGCGAACGAGCGATCTTACGAAAGCCGCGGTACTCGAGGTAGGACAGGCTATTGAGCCAACGGGCGTGAAGGTCTTTGTCCTGCACAATGGCGCGAAAAGTGGGCATGAGGTTCATAGGTTCTCCTTTATCCAGTCTTTAAATATCCAATCTGGAAATATCTCGTGAGCGAGGGCGTGAAGGTTTGTTCGAGAGGGCTGCTCTAGCCGCGGAATGGGTCCTAAAACACGAACCCGACCATAGTGAGCGATGGCGGCCGCATTTTCGGAGGGCTCGCCATTGAGCACCACCGCCAGGGGCTCAATCCCGCGGCTACGCAGGGCTTCGAGCGTGAGCAAGCTGTGGTTGATCGTGCCCAGAGAGGAGCGGGCCACCACGATGACTTTGGTGTTCTGCAGGAGATCGATCATGAGGGAGGAATCGTTGAGGGGAACAAGCACGCCCCCGGCCCCTTCCAGAACTAGATCTTCGGGATAGTCTGCGATCTGCTTTTGCACCTTATGCAGATCGATGGACTGGCCCTCGAGGCGTGCCGCCAGATGCGGCGAGGCGGGCGTGGCAAAGCGGTGGATTTCGGGCAGGGTGTTTTCTTGGCCAATCCAGCGGCCCACCCATTCGGTGTCCGTTTCGGTTCCGCACTGGATGGGTTTCCAATAGCGCCGTTGGAGGCGTAGGCAGAGCAGGGTGGAAACCAAGGTCTTGCCGATACCGGTATCAGTTCCGGTGACGAAGAGATGCATCCACTTCCTCCTTGGTTTCTTTGAGGGCGTCGGCAAAGAGCGCGAGCTCCCCGGCCTCGTGAAAGGATTTGATCGTGATCCGCAGGCGCTCGGATCCGGGCGCTACGGTGGGGGAGCGGATCGCGCGCACAAAAAATCCGCGTTCCTTCAAAAGGCGGGCCGCCAGATTCACGGCCTCGTTGCTGCCGAGGACGAGGGGCACGATATGGCTCTCGGAATGCCCAAGCGAGCCAAAGAGCGCTTGGCTGAGCAGGATATTTTGCTGGAGACGCTCGGGCAGGAGGGGCTCGGCCCTCAGCACCGTCACGGCCAGGCGGATCTGCTCGACCAGGAGCGGGGGCAGGGCCGTGGTGTAGATGAAGGTGCGGGCACGGTTGAGGAGGAAATTTTTGAGCTTCTCGCTGCAGCCTACGAAGGCGCCATAGGCCCCGAGGGCTTTGCCGCAGGTGTGGATAAACAAAGTTCGTTCAGGGTCGAAGGCCCTATTGGCTTCGCCTAAGGTTTGGGTGCCGGTGGTGTGGGCTTCGTCGAAGACTACATAGGCGCCGGCCTTGGCGGCGATATGGGCGAGGGCGCCGAGCGGGGCGAAGTCGCCGTCCATGCTGAAGAGGGATTCGGTCACGATGATCTTGCGTTCAGCGGAGCTCTTGGCCACAAGGTCGCCAAGCTCGGTCATATTATTATGGGCGAAGATGGTTTTTTTCCCTTTGGCGAGGCGCAGGCCATCGACGAGGCTGGCGTGGTTGAGGGCGTCGGAGAAAAACTCGGTGTCTTCGTCCCCGAGGGCGGCCACGATGCCGAGGTTGGCAAGGTAGCCGGAACCAAAGATCAGGGCCGCGGCGGTGGAAAAACTTTGGGCGAGGAAATCCTCGGTGCGCGCGATGTGGTCGGTGTGCCCGGAAACGAGGCGCGAGCCGGTGGCTCCGAGGGCCGCGCCGGTCTGTAAGAAGTCCGCGAGGCCAGCACGGATCAGGGGGTGACGACTGAGCCCGAGATAATCGTTGGAGGAAAAGTCGGCCCCCTGCGGAACCTCGAGAGTGCGCAGGAGACCGCTTCGTTGCAGAGAAGAGAGATCAAACGGTGACTGCGGCATGGACCGGGGCCTTGAGGTCGTACCCCAGGCGCTGGAGGAGCGCATGGTCGGCGCTGTCACTGGGGTTAGGAGAGGTGAGGAGTTTGTCGCCGAGGAAAATGGAATTTGCTCCCGCAAAAAAGCAGAGGAACTGGCCTTCGTCGCTGAGCTCGAGGCGGCCGGCGCTGAGGCGAATCATCGAATGGGGGTTGGTGAGCCGGAGGGTGGCGATCACGCGCACGAGGTCCACGGCGGCCACTTGTTTTCTTTCGCTTAAGGGAGTGCCCTCGAAGGGCACGAGGGCATTCACCGTCACGCTCTCGGGTTGCGGATCAAAAGAGGCGAGTTGCTGGATGAAGGCGATACGGTCTTCGTCGGTCTCGCCCATGCCGATGATGCCACCCGTGCACACGGTGAGGCCCGCCGCGCGCACGTTGGAGATGGTTTGCAGGCGATCGTCGTAGGTGCGGGTTTGGATGATTTTTTCGTAAAAACTGCGCGAGCTGTCGATATTGTGGTTGTAGGCGTAGAGGCCGGCCTCCTTGAGGCGCTCCGCTTGCTCCTGGGTGAGCATGCCGAGGGTGCAGCAGACCTCGAGGTCGAGGCTTTTCACCGTGCGCACGAGATTTAGCACGTGGTCGAACTCGGGGCCGTTGCGCACATTTCTCCAGGCCGCTCCCATACAGAAGCGCGTGGCTCCCATTTCTTTGGCTTTTTCCGCGGCTTCGATCACTTCTTCTTCCTGCATGAGGCGGGTGCGTTCGACCCCCGTCTCATAATGGGCGGACTGCGGGCAATAGGCGCAGTTCTCCGGGCAGCCCCCGGTTTTGATCGAGAGCAGGGAGGAGGCTTGGATTTCTGTGGCGCGAAAATTGGCGCGATGAATGGCGTGGGCTTCGTCCACGAGCTCGGCAAGGTTGCGGTGGTAGATGGCGCGTACGGCTTCGAGTTGCATAAGCTCTCCTGTTGGGCCTTGGGGATTTTCGAGCGGATTCAACCATAGGAAGGGGTGCTTGGCATAGGTGGTTTGTGGTTATTTCTTATTCAATAGTTGAACTGCTCAACTTCTTCGGCTAGGACCGGGGGATGAAGATCAAAAAATACCTCTCGGAAAGCCCCGTTTTTTCGCTCTACCGTGCCCAAAGCGTGGTGCTGGATGCCTTGCAACGCGAGCTAGGAGC
>JAKFYM010000112.1 GCA_021730855.1 Bdellovibrionales bacterium | reverse complement strand
GGGCTTTCCAAATATCTGCTCGAGCTGAGCAAGCGGCCTGAATGCCAAAACTTAGTTTCCTCCCGCCTGTGGACCAAAATGAGAGTGGAAGGGAATAACGTCTACTTTCAGTTCGATTTTCCCAAATAAATCCTCACCTACGACTTAACCACCGAGGAACAAAAAGCCACCTTCCCGATTCCGGCGGAAGCCCAGAACTTTTCCCTCTGGAAGGGAGAGCTTTATTTCGGCTTTCCGCAAACCGTTTGCTCGCAATCGGGCCTCTGCTTGCCGGACAGCAAAACGTCCCTGCTCCTCCACGATTTCGACTTCCATGGAGATCGCCTGCTCGAAAGCATCATGGGAGCAAGGAACGAGAACGATTTTTTTGAATACGCCTATCGCTATGACAATCTGCGGACGGTGAACACCCGCACCGGGAGCGTCCATTCCCTACGCTTGGAGACCAAGCCCAGCAACGACCAAAAACAAATCGGCGAAAAGAACCGCTACCTTCTCCCGCGCGCGTTCACCTACCTAAACGAGCAGAAAAGCATGGCTCTGGCGAATCAGTATCAGGCGGGCTCTCTGGAAGCCTTTGCCCTGGTATTGCTCGAGTGGATGGAGAACGAAAAAAACTCATCTACGCAAAACGACCCCCTCACCTTCGAATCCCGAAATGAAGTGGAAACCTTGAGGGTGAGCCAACGCTTTTTCTACCCCACCCTCTCTAGCATTCCCCAAGAACTCTATGCAGCTCGCGAAGGGAAATTCCTGCTCACCGACGAGGGCAGTGTGTTTTCGACCGACAGCCTAGAGCGCGTCGCCGTGCTCGAAGCCCCGATCGAAGCCGTAGCCTCTTACGGCGACCACACCATTGTCCTGTCGGCGGGGCGCCTGCTCATCTACGACCAAGAGTGGCACCTCCAGGGGGAGACGCAACCCTCCGTGCCCCCACAAGGCCTGGCCGTGAGCGGCGACACGATCTTCCTTTTCTCGATGCTCAGCGACCAGAAAATCTTCGTGGAAAAACAGGAGGTAAACAATTTTTTCAAAAAGAGACATGGCTGCTTCCTGAGCGCTGAGAAGCTCGCCAATCACAACCCTGAGAAAGTTTTCGAGCTCGATGGGGCCACATTCTCCTTGGCCGCCCTCGACGGATGCGTGCTAAAGCTCGGTGAAAATGGGAAATGGCAGGCCTGGATGGGCATACAAAAAAATCCGGCCTATGTGTTCCCCCTACTCGAAAAGGGCCTGCTCCTGATCGCCGATAAAAGATCCAGGCTCGTTTCCGTGGATCTACTGCATCGAGAGGAAACCACCATCGCCAACTTCAACCTCGATCTGGTAAACGCGCGCCAGCGAGGGAATCTCCTCGAGCTAGACATGCATGAGCCCGGGAGAGCCCACGATTTTTTGCGACGAGTGACCATCGATGCTCAGGGAAAAATCGTGGAAGATAAGGAATTCTGGAATAGGGATTTGCCAGAATAAGGAAGTGCTGCAAAAAGCTGAAGCACTTTAGGTAGCAACGGCTTCCTCAAAAAATAGAATCTTTGTATGTTGCCCCTCGGGGGACTTATGAAATTCTTTTTACTGCTTTTCTTGTTTTGCGACGGTGGAGCGCGGGCCGCGGAAACGAAACCCGCTCTGCAAAAAACAAAAGATGGTTCGCTAAAGCAAACCTACGAGGGCAATATCCGCGGGATCCGCGCCCTGATGTCGGACCTAAAGAAAAACCAGCCGGACATTCATCAAAAATTAAACCACGACTTTCGCGATCTTGATGATCGACAAAAAAAAGCCGATAGAATCGCCTATGGCACCTACGGGGTAGCGGCAGCCTTTGCCGCCTACGGCTTCGCCCAGTGGTTCGGCTTGGTAAATTCTTCACCGGAAAACAGGGTCTCCTTTACGCCCTTTCTTATTTCGCTCGGCGTTTCCTTCGGAGGTGGCTGGCTCTACTACGCCGCACGGCCCTCGCCCCAGGAATATTTGGATTTCACCAATAAGCACAATCGCCTGAACTCGCGGCAACAGCTCGAGTGGGACACCACTTTCAAACACCGGGGAGCCAGCGTCGGACTGGCTTACCGATTCTAATCAGGAGGAAACAATATGCGTCTATTCATCTGCTTTTTTTGTCTCTCGCTATTTTTTGCCGGTTTTGCCGAAGCCAAAACCAAAAGGAAGCTCGCCGGGAACGAGAGCAAATCCGTGTCTTCCCTAAAAAAATCTAATTCCATTTTAGGCGCTAGGCTCGGATTTGTGGGGGCATACGAAGGCAAGCTTGCCATCGGCCTGAGTTATGAATACCTCTTGAATTCGCAATTTGGTATCGGCGGCCAAGTCTACCGAGCTTCCTACGGTTCCGAACTCAGTGCCGGTGGGATGAGCGTGGAGTGGGAAAATTCGGCAGTCACCCTGGTAGCCCTCGGGAGCTACCATCCAGATTTCATTCAAGTGACGAATTTGGATCCCTTTGTTTCGATGGGCCTAGCCCATAGTTTTGTGTCTTCGAGCATGAATGTGGACTCGGGGCCTGCGCCCGTTCCTGGCATGGGCACCGAAGCGTTTCCCGAACTCACCGCTAAGGGCGATAGCACTTTCCTTGTGGCCAGCCTCGGCGCTCGCTATTTCTTCGATCGCAACCTGAGCGCCATTGGCTCCCTCAACCTCGGGATCAGCACCTTACATGTGGGAATGGACTATCGATTCTAGCACCGATCGCTAGACATAGGGCCCAGAGGCGCTACCATCACAAACCATACGGGGAGGTAAGAGTAGCACCTCCGAAGGAAGGCATCACAAGACCCTCAGAGGAGCCACTGTTTTCAAGCTCCCGCACCACCGTGAGGCACTGCTCATTGCCTTCTACGGCTTGCAGAACCTGCTCTGCTGCCTCCACCGTACGATAGGCACCAAGCCGATTCGCCTGATCCGAGTCTTCAATCGCACGCTCCGTGGGATAAATTTCCACACGATACTCACCGACATATTTGTATAGGTGACAAATGCCGACGATTTTCTCCGCGGCTACTGCATGGAGGGAACTGAAAAAAAGAACGAGAGAAAGAATTTTCATAAGGGCTCCTTGGCTAGAATGTAGAGAAGGAGAGATAATGCGTTGCATTAAAATAGTCAAGCATAAGACTAGGCATTCTCCCCGGCAGCCACCCCACTCGCCCAAGCCCATTGGAAGTTATAGCCCCCGAGCCAACCCGTCACGTCCACCACTTCGCCAATGAAATAGAGCCCTTTTATCTTTTTGCTCTCCATGGTGCGCGAAGAAAGCTCCTCCGTGGCCACCCCACCTCGCGTGACCTCGGCCTTGCCGTAGCCCCCAGTGCCCATGGGGAAAAGCTCCCAGGCATGGAGGCTTTGCGCAAGCTCACGCAGCCGCTGGTCACTCACTTGGTGCATGGGTCCCGCAGGCAATGCAAATTCCTCGGCCAGCTTTTCGGCCAAACGCTCGCTCCAGATCTCGGCCAAAAGATTTTTCAATTCGCGGCGGCTGCCCTCTTTTTTGCGTTCCAGGAAATGCGCCTCCAGCGCACGATCAGGCGCGAGATTGATCCGAATCGCATCGCCAGGAAACCAATGCAGGGAAATCTGCAAAATCGCGGGGCCGGAAAGGCCAGTATGGGTGAACAAAATATTCTCGCGAAATGTTTTCCCACGGCAGCTCACCTCAGCGTCCACACTCACCCCCGAAAGATCGCCAAAACGCTGAAGAAAATCGGGCCCAAAAGTCAGGGACACCAAGGCCGGAGCCAGGGGCGTGACCACGAGGCCGAATTTGCGCGCCAAGCGATGGCCAAAATCCGTGGCGCCGATCTTGGGAATGGAAAGCCCGCCCGTGGCCACCACGAGGGATTCGGTCACAATCTCCCCACTCGAGGTGTGCAGCAAAAAGCCTCCCTCTTCCCGGCGCTCCACGCTCTCCACCTTGGTGCCCAGGCGAATCTCCGCCCCACTCTGGGCGCACTCGATCCGCAGGAGCTCCACAATTCTTTGCGCCGAATCGAGGCAAAAGAGCTGGCCTAGTTTTTTTTCGTAAAAAGGCAGACCGTGCTTTTCCACGATCGCGAGAAAATCTGCCGCCGTGAAACGCGCTAAGGCCGATTTGGCAAAATGCTCGTTCTCGGAAAAATAGGTCTCGGCCCTGGCTTCGAGATTGGTGAAATTGCAGCGCCCGCCTCCCGAGATCAGGATCTTTTTTCCTAATTTCTCGGCATGATCGAGGATCACGGTGGACCGCCCACGAGCCGCCGCCCGCGCCCCGCACATCAGGCCCGCGCCCCCGGCACCAAGCACCACCACCTGTTTTTGTTCCTGTGTCATGAAATCACCTAAGCCCAAGGCCGCCTTCCCCGTACGGATACCCCAAGCAGATGACTCTTTGCATTGTAATTTCGGAGGCCTAATTTTATTTCTAAAATCATCATACAATTCAAATGGTTATGAAAAAATCTCCACTGAAGGGGAGCCCGTCTGCGTACGATAGAGAAGAAGATTACGGGAGTGGGACTTCCGTGAAGGGCTGGGTAGCGACCGGGGGTGGTCGGCCTGGCCCCTCCTTTTTTAAACTGGCCCACTTGCCTGTTGATAAAGGCGGCTAAGAAAATGGATTCTTTAGAGAATTCAGCCTCTCTCGTTGGAGTTCCCGCAGCCCTCGATCTAAGTCCCACAACATCATTAGGAAATTTGTTCTTTCATCAACAGGCAAAGGGGCCAGTTTACTCCGGGCCTGCGCCCGTTCCTGGCATGGGCACCGAAGCGTTTCCCGAACTCACCGCTAAGGGCGATAGCACTTTCCTTGTGGCCAGCCTCGGCGCTCGCTATTTTTTCGATCGCAACCTAAGCGCCATTGGCTCCCTCAACCTCGGGATCAGCACCTTACATGTGGGAATGGACTATCGATTCTAGCACCGGTCGCTAGACATAGGGCCCAGAGGCGCTAACGGCTTCCTACTCTCTCCACCTAAGCACCGGGGTGCGGTCCTCAACCTCCCGTACCACCGTCAGGCACTGCTCATTGCCTTCCACAGCCTGCAGAACCTGCTCTGCTGCTTCCGCCGTACGATATGCACCTAACCGATTCGACTGATCCGAGTCTTCGCTCGCACGCTCCGTGGGATAAATTTCCACACGATACTCACCGAGATATCTGTATAGGTGACAAATGCCGACGATTTTCTCCGCGGCTACTGCATGGAGGGAACTAAAAAAAAGAACGAGAGAAAGAATTTTCATAAGGGCTCCTTGGCTAGAATGTAGAGAGGAGAGATAATGCATCGCATTAAAATAGTCAAGCATAAGACTAGGCGCTCTCTCCGGCAGCCACCCCACTCGCCCAAACGCACTGGAAATTATAGCCCCCGAGCCATCCCGTCACGTCCACCACTTCCCCAATAAAATAGAGGCCTTTGACCTTTTTGCTCTCCATGGTGCGCGAAGAAAGCTCCTCCGTAGCCATCCCACCTCGCGTGACCTCGGCTTTCCCGTAGCCCCCAGTGCCCGTTTAGAGAATTCAGCCTCTCTCGTTGGAGTTCCCGCAGCCCTCGATCTAAGTCCCACAACATCATTAGGAAATTTGTTCTTTCATCAACAGGCAAAGGGGCCAGTTTAAAAAATTTTCCCCAAATACTGCGGCGGACGCGACCGCCCCAAAAACCCCGCCATCACCAAAATGGTGGCGAGGTAAGGCAGCATCTGGACCAGCTGCGCCGGCACGGCAAAACCCAAGAGCGCGCTCCCCTGCAGGCGGATTTGCAGGGCCTCCATCAGGCCAAAAAAGAGGCAGGCCAAAATCACATAGGGCGGATGCCACTTGCCCAAGATAAGAGCCGCGAGAGCCATAAAGCCCCTGCCGGCCGTCATATTACGGGAATAGGCCGAGGCCAGGAAGATCGAGAGGCTGGCCCCTCCCCAAGCCGCAAGCACGCCGGCCGCCACCACTGCCCCATAGCGAATCTTGCGCACGGAAAAGCCAGCGGCCTGTAAGGCCTCGGGCTGCTCGCCGGCAAAGCTGAGGCGCAGGCCGATCGTAGTTTTGCGCATCACGAACCAGGCTCCCAGCGCGAGCACGATCAGGAAATAGAGCGGAAAGATCTCAAACCTCTGCTCGATCGGCAGTGAGGGTGTGCTGCCGGTCGAATCATAGAGGGATTTCAAGAGCAGGGGGTTCAGGCCCATCGCCAGAAAGTTCAGGGCCGTGCCGGCCACCACCTGGTCGGCACGGCCGTGGATCACCACGAGGGCGAAGAGCAGCGCAAAAATCCCGCCGCTTAGGCCCGCGCCGAAAAACCCCAAGAGCGGATCGCCCGTGGCGAGAGTGAGGATCGCGGCCGAGGAGGCGCCCACAAGCATAAAGCCCTCTAGGGCAATATTGATCACTCCGGCCCGCTCACTGAAGAGCCCGCCGAGGGCCGCGTAGAGGAGTGGGATCGCTAGGCGCACGACACTAAATAAAAAATAGGTCACGTGGCCCTCCGTTTGGCGCCCCAAACCGAGGCCACGGCCACGGCAAAAATCACCAGGGCCTGGATCACGAGCGAGAGGTCGCGGGTCACGAAGTCGGTTTCAATGTCGAGCTCAGCCGCGCCCTTATGG
>JAKFYM010000119.1 GCA_021730855.1 Bdellovibrionales bacterium | reverse complement strand
ATGCTCAATTCATCTTGTCCCAGGAGAAGCTCCCATGCGTCGACGCCTTACCCCAGAAGAGAAAGATTTCTTCGAAGAAAATGGCTACCTAGCCGGCCTGAAGGTCCTGAACGAGCAGGAAATCGATTTTTTCAAGCGCGAGGCCCAGCGCATCCTCGACCTCAAAGCCCCCGGCCTCGAGCCCACCGCCGTCAAAGGCTGGCATATGCGGGATCGCTCGGTCTTTCAGATCGCCACCCATCCCCAGCTCCTAGATTATCTAGAAGACCTCCTCGGCCCGAACCTCTTGCTCTGGGGCAACCGGATTTTCTGCAAGCAGCCCGGCTCGAATGTGTCCGTGGCCTGGCACCAGGATATCTCTGCCTGGCCGCTCTATCCTTACAAAACAGTGACGGTTTGGCTGGCCGTGGATGATTCCGACGCCGCCAACGGGGCACTCGAGGTGATCCCCGGCTCGCACAAAATCGGAGAGCTTCCGCACACCCAAGGGGGCGATGGCTATGGCAATGCCCTCGACAAAAACCTCGGCATTCGCTCCGGCGTGGACGAAACAAAAAAAATCTCCCTCACCTTGAAAAAAGGCGAGGTCTCGATCCATCACACCCAGCTCGTGCACGGCTCTCCGGTGAACCCTTCGCCCACGCGCCGCCGCTGTGGCTTCACCTTCCGCTACTGCCCGCCCGAGGTGCATGTGGCCGATCCTAATCGCTGGAAGGATTTCAAAGTCGCCGTGGTGAGGGGAAAAGATCCCTACCAAAAAAGCGCTTACTTCCACCCTCCCGCCGATTGGCTGGCGCCACGAAGCCCAGAGGCATTCGCTCCCTAATGCGCCTTCCGAAAAAATGCCGGGTCCTCGTCACCGCCATTGGCGCGCCTCCGGGTCGCAATGCCGTGCGTGCGCTGCTGAAGCATGAGAATGTGGAGGTGATCGGGGCCGATGCCTCGGCGCTCGCGAACTACCCTTACGCGATACAAACCTTCGTCCTGCCCAAGGCCGCGAGCGACTCCTTTCCCGCAGCCATCCTCCGTCTCGCCGAAGAGCAGAAAATCGACCTGCTCCTTCCGTGCATCGAAGACGAGGTACTGCGGTTGGCGGATTTCCAGGAAGAGTTTCACCGTCGCGGCATCGCGCTTTTTTTGCCGAAGAAAAGCACCCTGCTTTCGCTGGTGGACAAAGAGCTTTTGCAGCAGATCGCGGAAAAAGCGGGTGTGCCCTTCCTGAAAAGTATCCGCATCGAGAGTCTGGCCGACCTAGAAAAACTCTCCCCCTCCGAAGCGCTAGTCACCAAGCCGCTCATCGCCTATGGCGCCAAGGGCGTGCGCATCCATGCAAAATCCGCCCTGGATAGGAAAGGTATCGAAGAGGATTTGCAAAAGTACGGCGCCCTGCTCGCCCAGACTTACGTGCCCGGGGGCGACGGCTCCATGCACCTCCACTGTGCCTTCTATGATCGCCACGGCCGGCAGCGCCTGAATTTTCAGTCCTATAGCACCAAAACACTTTTTGCTTTTGGCGGCCCAGCCACGGCCGGCACCAGTATTTGGGACGATACGCTCGACGAGATCTTTCAGAAAATAATGGCGCAGGTGCCGCATTGGGTGGGGCCCATCGTGCTGGAGTTCAAGAAACACGCCGAGACCGGGATTTACTACATCATGGACGCGAACCCGCGAATCTGGGGCTACTCCTCTCTGGCCGATGATGCGGGCATTCCGTTCCCGCTCGCTTATTTACTAGAGACGCAGAATCTTCCCTACCAACCTGAAACTTACCTCCTCGGCGCCGAGCTCACGCGCCAGCCCGACCAGTCCGACGAAACGATTTTTCGTTTTGCCGATGGCCGGGAAGAGTCCATTTCGCGCAAAGGCCTGCCGAAATCCATTTGGGTGGGTGGGCAGGCTTCCGATTTTCAAAAAACGGCCTCCGTCGACCAGCGGGTCTTTGTTTCCTCCGCGGCTCCACCGCCGTCTGGGCTTGCCGCAGACACGCTATGGCTGAGGACGCAGGAAGGGCGCGCTTGGGAGGAGGATCTCTACCTCGCGGCGCTGGCCACCAATGCCAGCCAGATTTTTTGGCCAGGGGGAGAGATCGATTTCCATGATTTGCAGGCTAAGGCCTGGAAGGCCTACTCGAGCACCAAATAAGAGGCGAGCGAGCAGTAGGGCACGCGCTGGATGCGGTATTTGCGGGTGCCTAGCACTTCTTTCAGGGCGAGGGTCTCGCCGGGGAAGCCGCGATCGGTGAGCTGGTCAAAGGCCAGCACCGTGCCCGTGGTGCAGTGGTCGAGGATCACTTCCAGGGATTTTTTGGTGGGCTCGTAAAGATCGAAATCGAAATAGACCAGGGCCACCATGGTTTCGGGATATTTTTTGAAGTACGCCTCGGTTTGCACGGAGGCATCACCCTTCACTAGTTCGAATTTATTTACATGCCAGTTGGGCGATTCGTTCTGGTGGTATTTCAGGACGGCGTCCAGGTATTTTTCATACCCTTCGCTCACGCTGAGATTGCCCTCTTTGGCGTAGGCGGCCTTGCCGTCTTTCTCGTGCACCGAAGGGAAGCCCGAGAAGGTGTCAAAGCCAATGATCTTGCGGCTGTTGTTGTAGGGCTCGTAGGTGCCACGCAAGGAAGAGAGCAGCGCGAGGTTCGTGCCCCACTTCACGCCGAACTCGATGATCGAGCCGTGCACCGGGAGGATCTTCTGGTAGAGCTCGTTGAGAAAAAGCACGCGGCTTAGATCCTGACGCTTGAGAAAGAGCGGGAGGTTGGCGAGCAGCTCGTCTTCCGGCATTGGCGCTTCCCGGAACAGCCGCAGAAAATCGGCGCGGATATTTTTTTCATGAGTGGAGGGGTTCACCACGATGCTGAATTTTTCTTCCATCCTTCAGCTATATGGCTCGGGGCCACGGGCTGTCAACCCTGCCGTAGGGTTGCCAAAGGGGCGATCATTGTTTGCACGCGCTCCTGGCCAAAGGAGGTCCAAGCCACTCGGGCTTCGGCCGTGGAAGCGCCCATTACTTTGGAGGGGCGATTTTGATTGCCTTCGGCGCCTAAGGGGAAAACGGTTTCGCTTAGGAGCTGCCCTTGGAGCGAAAGTTCTAGTAGGAGGCAGTGCTCTAGCTCTGGGGTGGTGGCTTCCTCAGCCAGGATTTTTCCATTCAGCTGGAAATCCGGCGCCGGAGTGGGAGAGACCCAGGACGAATAAGTGAGCTCGAGCTCATAAATGCCTGGCTCTTTTTTCCACGAAAACACGCGCGGCTCATCGGCGCACACCAGACTGCGCGTGATTGGGCTGCCATGCAGCCGGAGCTTTTCCTGCACAGGATGGTCAAAGCCATAGGAGGGGTTGCCGGCAGTGCCATAGAGGGGGGAGGTGGCGGTGACCACGATTTCCTCCTTCCCGGATTCTGGGGCGGGACCAAAGCGCACGTTTTCTTCGCCGCTTGTTCCGCGCATCTGTAAGGCATTCAACGCCCAGAATTGATCCCCTGCTCGATTCGAAGGCTTTATGCGCAGCTTTAGAGTGTTCTCCTCCAACTGCAGCCTCCATTTTCGGCGAAAGCTGCCCCAGGCAGTGCTGTGGGTGGTGAGGTAGAGCTGGTCGCCGAGCCCATTTATTTTTGGCCGCTGGTAGGCTCCTGGAAGTTCGAAAAAAGTTTCCCAATGGCGGGCGTCTCCGTCTCGGGAGCGGGCGATGCGCAGGGCGCCCTGGGTGATGTAGGTGAGATAGAGGTGCTCGTTGTGGAAACACAGGTCAGGTGTTTTGCTCGGGCTGGGAGCGACCACCCAGGGCTCCTCCCAGGTTCGGCCTTGGTCTAGGGAACGGGAAAGCTGGATTTCATTGGTATCGCGGTGGAAAAAAGCTAGCCACAGGCCTTGGTGTGCGTCGGAGGCGAGGCTGGCGTACTCGGTGTTTTTCCGTTTTGGAAAGGCCATCCAGGGGGCACTCCATTTTTGCCCATCGGCGGATTGTGAAAACCAAATATTGTTTATGTCTCCGCCTAGCTGGAACGGTTCCTTACCAGGGGGGCGCCAGGAATGCCAAGCGAGTAATAAGCCGCGTGGGGTTTGCTGCAGGCTCGGTCCGTTGTTGTAGCTCACGCCGCCGGAGACTTTGATGGGCTCGCCCCATTGGTTTCCGTCGGCAGAGTGCGCGATCCAAATGTCGGAGGGAGCGGGTTCGGTGGCGGAAGAATACTCGTACCAGGCGCAGCTCCAACGCCCAGCGCTGCCTTTTAGCAGGGAGGGGTAAAGGGCGATGTGCGGGGAGCGGGATAGGACGTTTTTTTCCATGCTTGCTGGCAATCTAGCTAGGGACTTTGGGGAAAGCAAAGGGAATGGGGGTGGTGAGGGCGCGGAACAACTATAAAACCGAATACAGGATGCGGAACTGAATACAGGATTCCGTACTGATGAATACAGTAAACGGTTAACGGTCTACGGTATTCAGACTGTATCCAGTGTTCAGTTCTGCTGAGCAGTATTGGCGCGAGGCGAAACCGCTGCGGAGTGCGTGCCGAAGGAACGCGGAATTGGAGATCTCCCGCAAGAGGGAGTGCACTCGCGAGTTGAGGCTTCTACGAGGGCCTCGAACTGCTCTTCGAAAACGCATCGGAGGGCCCTTTGCCGAGAGGCCAACTCTTACAAGGCGGGGGAAGCCTGTTCGACTGCGGGCGGTGGCGATCTGCTTCTTTGCGGGTTGGAGTTCTGGATCCGACAGGCAGCCATTTCAGGCGTATTATTGGGATCTAACTGCGGGCAATTTTGTTTTGCAAATTCATATCCCGCCAAATGCTGGCTTTCGGTCCATTCAAAATCAACGAGGTAAGTCTCGATGACTTCGCGAGCTGCTTGGCAGCGTTCGTGCAAAAGGTTAGGCGGGCAAGGCGTGCGTTGGTCGATGGGGCTAAGATTTCCATTTCTAGCTACGAAATCGCGAACGGCGGTTCCGAGCTGGGGACCGGTACATCGATTTGAGGCGTTAAATTGTGGCGAAGCACGAAATAAAGTTTGGGCGTCCATCCGGGCAAGACGTTGGCGAAGTTTCTGGGCAAGCGCTTCGCCGCTAAGATTGGGATCAAGCAAATCGTCCCCTAAAAGCATTTCAATAAATGGACGTAATCGTTGATTAGATTCCCTAGCGACAACTGAACGATCGGAAACGGCCTGAGTGCCCGCATTTCGAATGCGTTCAATTTCCTGTCGAAATGTAGCTACCGATGTGCTTTCGTGCCCGACAATAGGATCCAATTTTAGCTTTTCGCAAATCCGACTAGAGCGATAAGCATTCAGCGCTCCCATCACCAAGGGACGCGACAAAATTTCAGGAACCCCTCGACGGAATAAATGGCAAGCCCCATATGCCGACCCCATCACGTGATAATTTTTTCCGGGCAGTGAGCTAGCGCCCTGAGTGGGCGCCTGAACTTGTGCAATACGGGACCTTAAACTGGGAGAAATATCGGCCGCCGCTCCCAGTGCTTGGGGAGCATAAAAAGCAGAATTTTGATCAGGGCAAAATGCGCCTCTCTCGAAACGGAAGGAGTTCCGAATGGCTCGGACATAAGTTGCGGTGTCTCTTTGATTCTCTTCTCTTCTGGCTTCGTTGAGAGCCACGGCTTGGATTTCCTGATCGCTAGGCACCAATCTTTGAAAAGCAGCACGATCGTGCGAAGCATAAGGCATGCCGCTAAACAGCTGATTTACATCATCGTGCCCGCAAATCCCGATGAGCTGCATGGCAAGGAGCCTATCTCCCTTTGAGTATTCCAGTGCCCTCTCCCAAAGCCAGCCCGGCTGTTTTCCGAAGTCCGCAACAGTAGAAGACAAAGGCATTGCCACTGCGTGCTGACCGCCCGTATGGAGGGGTTGATTTTCTCTTGCCGCTCGTTTCACCGTTTCAGAATTGATGCTTAAGTAGAATTTGGCCGCTAGATTGGCGATGCAGGGATTATTTTCGATCAAATGCATATTATGATCCATAATATCCGCATTGCGCCCACTCATCGATTCGCCACCGATTAACAGCAGGTATTCCAAAATTCCGGTGCGCTGATTTTCTGGCAAAAAGGAAAGCGCTTTGATGACTATCTGTGAGGAAGCGGGGAGACTATTGATTGCTTGCTCGATGGGACTAGCCTGGGCCGGGGCTGCCACAATGGCGGCGAAGTAAAGTGTTATAGCGAATTTAGTCATTCAATAACTCGCAGGCCATGATCGTGGAGCCTCTGGTATTTTTCAACGTCCAGTAGGTGCGATCATCTGACTGAGCAATGAACTTATTTTTTTGCACAACGACCGAAACGATTCCATCGCGAGGATAGAGCTTGGCAACGGTTCCGGCCTTGTTTTTTAAGCTAAGAATGCTCACGGTATCGATGGGAATCCGATAGTTGCCGCGAGAATAATTTTTGGACTTTCCTTTACCCGTGGTCACGAATGCTATTTTGGAATCGCAGCGCAGAATATTGCCATCGAATAAGGCGGGGCTGGAGAGTGGGAGGAAAAGAAGTAGGCATAGCAAGAACTTCATAATTTGATGGTAGTTGATTCTGGGCTTGGTTCGCAATGCCATGCCCAAGGATTTTCGGAGGC
>JAKFYM010000203.1 GCA_021730855.1 Bdellovibrionales bacterium | reverse complement strand
GGACTTACGTGAAGCCCGGCATCCAGGGCCCGAACCCTCGTTGCTGGTTGAAGTTCAAAGTGCCGAACGCCGTGGGAAGCAACTGTTGCACCTCGGGTGTGATTCAGTAAAAGCACTGGTGCTAGCGGCAGACTTTGCCATGTCTCAAGATTTTTTATCGGATGCCTATGAAATTTATCGCCGAAGATCTCCGCAAAATCGCGAACATGAAGATGCCCTTCGGCCGCTACAAAAATCGTTCCCTGATCGATCTGCCCGAGCCCTACGTGGTGTGGTTTCACGGGCAGGGTTTTCCGGATGGCGAGCTAGGTCGCTTGCTCGCTCAACTTTACGAGATCAAAGTGAACGGACTTGAATCGCTATTTGATCCGCTGAGGGAGCGATAGCTCAGGAATTGTTTCGTGCCTATTTTGGTGCGAGGCACTCACTTCTCAGAAACTTAAAATCCGCCAACTCTTGCGGAATGTCGGTTTTAAAGTGGTCTCGGGGGGCTGGATTTCATTCGCCGCCTCCCTGCGGCTCACCCCTTCGGGGCGCTCCGCTTCGCTGCGCGTGCGAAAAGGCGCTCCTCGCCTTTTCGTGAACCAACTCACCTGCGGTGGTCGCTTCAAGCACACCAGCCCAGCAAAAACTTTAAAACCCGCTCCGCCTATGGCGGATCGGGTTTTAAGTGGTTGCGGGGGCAGGATTTGAACCTACGACCTTTGGGTTATGAGCCCAACGAGCTACCGGACTGCTCCACCCCGCGTCAATTTGTGTAGAGGGAATAGAACATAGCGAGGCTTGAGAAGTCAACAAGCGAATCTGACATCCCTCTTTCTGGAAAGCGAAAAAAAAGCCCGCTCTTTAGGAACGGGCTTTTTTCTAGTTATGCTCTTCGGGTTCTCTGGGAGGATTGCTGGCGGTATAGCAAGCACCGTAGAGCACGTCAGAGTGGCTAGCCCAAGATTCCGCCGAATACGGATAGATCATATCCGACATCCCATCGGTGCCCTTGCCATCTTTCACATAGATGAGAACCGAAGCATCGATTCCTTCTCCATAGCCCACGCGAGTGCGGCCATCTTTTTCCGTACCAAACTCGTTCATCTGGTAAAAATGCGTCTCATCCATACTATTGTCGATAACTTCGATAGTTTTTGCTTCTTCATTCACATTCATGGTGATGAAGGGCTCCGTGAAGTTGCAGGTAATCACTTCCGCCTGGGCGGAAACACTGAACAGAGCTAGAGCCAAGATAGATAGGGTTTTCATATTTCTCCTAACATTGCAGTTGATGGACAGGCCGCCTTCTAACGAAGCGCGAGGCTCGATGCAAGATAGAAAAACAGCGCACACGCGTCATTTCATGGGTGAATTTCTCTCTCTCACCGCAGTATAGAAGCCTTGAACAAGCTTACTGCCATGTGTTACACCCTGCGCATTCAACCATTTGGAAAACGTATACATGCTTCAAAAAACACTTCTACTCGCCCTCACCCTTCTCCCCATTTCTTCTCCATCCACATTTGCGGCCTACAATTTTGCGGAACCGGACACCTGGAGCACACAGGACAATAGGCAAAGAATGAGGACCATCGAACTCCACAGCTGTGAAGAGATCGAACAAACGCTGGAGGCGATCCAAAAATATGCGGACCAAAGGGAGCTCTATTTCTGGCCTACTGCAGTTGGATTTGTTCTCGAGGGTGTAGACAACATTTTCGATTACGAAGGACTTGTGGCCTACTACCTCTCTGCTTGCCCAAGTGCCGAGCAGGAATTTCAACTAGCTCGCAGTAGCGCCGCCGTTAGAGATCGATATTTTGGTGGGGTTTGGCCTACGCCTCCTCCAGCACCGCCTGCTCCTCCCACCCAAGTGGCTTATTCGCTCGATGGATTGGATAAGCGTTGGGGACCACGCCCTCCCTCTTCGCCTCCCCCGCCGCCCCCTGTAAAATAACTGGCGACCTCCGGTCAAAAAAAAGCCCACTCCTTCTTAGGAGCGGGCTTTTTTGTCGATCTTGAATTTCTTAAGGCTGCTCGCCTACAGGAGGCTTGCTGGCAGTGTAGCAACCGCCATGGAAAATGCCATCCTCGCCAGTCCACGTCTGTGCGGAGTAAGGATACACTAGATCCGACATTCCATCGCTGCCTTGTCCATCCTCGCGGTACACGAGAACCGAATTCTCTTCCTCTCCGGCTCCGAAAATCACTCGAGTTTCTTCCTTACCCACATGAGTCTCGAGAATAGGATGAGTGATGGACTCGCCCTCTTGCTCGTTGGTAACAACCACAGTTTTTGCCTCTTGGTCTACCACGATGCCAATAAAGGGCTCCGTGAAAGTGCAGGTCAAAGGCTCGGCCTGAGCGGTAACACTAAATAGAGCGAGGGCTAGAATCGAAAGGGTTTTCATCGTCTCTCCTAAGCTTAGGGTTAAGGGGTCTTACAAGCCGACTTGTAGCGGCAATGCCATTGAGAGACAAGTAGAAAAAATCAAACGCTGCAGGATAAAGCCCACTCTCTAGAAAAGAGTGACAAGAAATCGGAACTACCTAAGGCAATCACCGATTGCCCAACAACGAGCCCGCAGCAGATCATTCATCAGCAACATCCTATCCACCTCCGCCTGCCGGAGCCGTCGCACGCGCGACATTATCGGATTCGGCACTGTTGGCACTTCGCCAGTTCGGGGCTTGCTGGCGCTATAACAACCGCCATGCAAAGCGCCGCTGTCTTCGTTACCAATCCAAGCCCTTGCGGAATAGGGATACCCAAAGTCCGACATTCCGTCGCTGCCTTGCCCATCCTCACGATATGCTAAACGCCAATTCGCTTCTTCTCCCGCTCCGAAAATCACACGAGCCTCTTCTCCTACCTGCGTCTCGAGAACAGGATAAGTAGTGGATTTGTTCTCCGGCTCGTTGGTAACAATCACTGCCGTTGCTTCTGGGTCCACCATTATACTAATAAAAGGCGTAGTAAAAACGCATGTCAGGGTCTCAGCCCGAGCAGCAATACTAAATAGAGCTAGGACCAAAATCGAAAAGGCTTTCATTATCTCTCCTAAGGCTTGAAGGGAATTGTTTCGTGGTGCGTTATATCGATAAGGCCACCGGCAAGCAAGCAGAAAGGCTTCCTAGCGAGAGGGGCAGCCAAGACTGTGGTAAATACCTTTCATGGCCAGTGAAGCTTTTGTCCAGATGCTGCGTGAAATGGCGTTCCTTGCCGAAATGAAGGGAGAGAATCCTTTTAAAGTCCGCGCCTTGCAAAACGTGGCAGATCTTCTGGAAGAAGACTCGCGCTCGCTCGCCATGCTCGTGGCCTCGGGCGAGATCGGCAAAATCGCCGGCGTGGGCAAGGGCTCCCAGGCCCTCGCCAAGGAATTTGTGCAGACTGGAAGCACGGGGGAATACGAGGAACTCAAAAAACTTTTCCCCCCGACCATTTTCGAGCTGCGCAAAGTTCCGGGCCTGGGACCCAAAAAATCCAAAGCCCTCTTTGAGCAGCTCAGCATCGGCAGCCTAGCGGAGCTCGAATACGCCTGCCAGGAGAATCGCCTCGTGGACCTCAAAGGCTTTGGCGAAAAAACCCAAACCAATATTCTCAAGAGCATTGCCCGCCTCAAGGGCTATAAGGGCAAGGTCATCCTGCCAATGGCCCTCCAGGAGAGCGCCCTCGTGCAAGCCCAGCTCGCCGCGCTCCCCGGAGTGGAAGCGGTAAGCGAGACCGGGGAGCTGCGGCGCCGCTGCGAAGTGATTGGCTCTCTTGATTTTGTCCTTCAAGGAAATGGAAAAATCCCTGCTAGCCTAGAAGCCGCCGGCTATGCCCTGGCCCCCGACCATAGCTACCAAGCCAGCTCGGAGAACGGCCTGAAAGTGCGGGCCTGGATTAGCCCTGCTTCCGCATTTGGCAGCACCCTACTCACCACCACGGGCCCGGCGGCCTATGTGGAAAATCTTGGCCCGCTCCCCGCCTCCCCCAGCGAGGAAAAAATCTTCCAAGCAAAACAGCTCGATTTCCTCCCACCCGAATGCCGCGATCTAGGCCACGCCCCCACAGGATTGGTGGAAGTGGACGACATTCGCGGCGTCTTCCACCTCCACACCAAATGGAGCGACGGCAAAAACACCCTGGAGGAAATGGTGCAGGCTGCCCTGGAACGAAACCTAGAATATTTAGGCGTATCCGAGCATTCGCAAACCGCTTTTTACGCCCACGGCCTCAACGAAGCGCGCGTGCTCGAGCAAAGGCGCGAGATCGACGCCCTTCAGGAAAAGTACCCGAGCCTGCGCATCTTCCAAGGCATCGAGAGCGATATCCTGGCCGATGGCTCCTTAGACTTTCCGCAAGAATTCCTCGCCCATTTTGATTTCGTGATCGCCTCCGTGCACGGCCAGATGAAGATGAGCCGCGACGACATGACCAAGCGCCTCTGCCGGGCTTTGGAAAACCCCGCCACCACCTGGCTCGGGCATTGGTCGGGCCGCCTCCTGCTCGGGCGCGAAGCCTATGATTTCGATCAGGAGGCCGTGCTCGCCACCGCCGCCAAATGCGGAAAATCCATCGAGCTCAACGCCAACCCCTACCGCCTCGACATCGACTGGCGCCTCCTCCCCCGCGCCCAGGCCCTCGGCATCCCGATCGGGATCTTCCCCGACGCCCATAGCGCCGAAGGCCTCGACGACGTGAAATACGGCCTCTGGATGGCACGCAAGGCCGGCCTCCGCCGCGAGGACGTGGTCAACACCAAGACCCGACAGGAGATGGAAGCTTGGCTAGAGAATCGCTAGCGGAAAAGAAACGTCGAGTGCAGGTGATCGGGGAGTACCTCGACCGCGAGTACCCCGACGCCAAATGCGCCCTCCACTACTCCACCCCCGAGCAGCTCCTCTTCGCCACCATCCTCTCCGCCCAGTGCACCGATGTGCGCGTGAACCTCACCACCCCTGCCCTCTTTGCCGCCTTTCCCAGTGCTAAGGAGATGGCCCGCGCTAAGCCGGAAAAAGTGGAAGAGCTCATCAAGTCCATCAACTTTTTTCGGAACAAAACCAAGAGCCTCATCGGTGCCGCCAAAATGATCCGAGAAAAACACGCCGGCCAGCTGCCGCAAACCATCGAGGAGCTTGTCGAGCTCCCGGGCGTGGGCCGCAAGACGGCGAACGTGCTCCTGGGAGACGCATTTAATAACGCCCAGGGCATTGTCGTCGACACCCATGTGCGACGCCTCACCAACCTCATCGGCCTCGTGCAGGAGGAGGATCCGGTCAAAATCGAACAGGTGCTTTTGCCGATTGTCCCTAAGGAGCAGTGGACGAAGTTTTCGCATTGGCTCATCCTTCATGGTAGAAAGATATGCATCGCCCGGCGCCCACGCTGCAGTGAGTGCGTCATCCGTCCCTACTGTGACTATGGCCGAAAAGAGGTTCCATGACCGCTCGATCCTTTGAACGCACCCCTGCCGACCTTCGCCCCATCACCTTCGAAGTGGGCGTGAACCGCTATGCCGAGGGCAGCTGCCTCGTGACCTTCGGCTACACCAAGGTGCTCTGCACGGCTTCGGTGGAAAAAGGCGTGCCCCCCTTCATGAAAGGAAAGGGCGAAGGCTGGGTGACGGCCGAGTACTCCATGCTCCCCCGCTCCACCCACACCCGCTCCAAGCGCGAGCGCGATAAGGTGGGCGGACGCACCGCCGAGATCCAGCGCCTGATTGGCCGGGCCCTGCGCGTGGCGATCGATTTTAAAAAATTAGGGGAACAAACCATTCTCCTTGATTGCGACGTGATCCAGGCCGATGGCGGCACGCGCGTGGCCTCCATCTGTGGCGCCTACGTGGCTCTAGCCTTGGCCGTGGGCAAGCTCAAGAAGGCCGGCACCCTGGCCAACGATCCGCTCGTGAACCCCGTGGCCGCCGTGAGCGTGGGCATGCGGAATGGCACCCACCTCCTTGACCTCGACTATAGCGAGGACGTGAGCTGCGACGTGGACATGAACGTGGTGATGACGGCCAGCGGAGCCATGGTGGAAGTGCAGGGCACGGCCGAAAAGCAGCTTTTCCAGCGCGCCGACCTCGACGCCATGATCGACCTCGCCGCCCAAGGGCTGCAGAAGATTTCCGCGCTCCAGCAGCTGGCGATCGAAAAGGGCTTAAAGCTTTAGAATTGAGACGTTGGTTTAAGGACGGATCGTGGCCGGATGCACGCCGGGTGGCAAGGGCCCCGCAGGGGCACTTGGTTTTAGGTCTCGTTTGCGCGGCTCAAAGGCCGTGCATTTGTCCAAATAGGCTTCCAAAAGGTACTTCCCACAGGCCACCTTGGTGTCGGGTAGGTCGGGATTGAAGTTCTCGGCCCGGTTCACGTCCACCTGGTCGGCCTTTGCTCCATACACCTTTTTCACAGACATAAAGATCTCCCAGACCTGCTTCTTGGCCTCGGCAAAACGCGCCAGGTTGCCCTCTGGCTGCTCAAAATCCGCTCCGAAGAGGGGGGCCGGGCAGGCCGTGCTGCCCGCATAGGAACGCTCATACTTCTCGGCATCGATGGCTGCGTAGGAATCAATATGGACGATGGGATCACAAAGATTCACGCGATACTTTACGCCCCGCCAGCCCAGAAGGATGAACTGCATCACACAATCCGACTT
>JAKFYM010000382.1 GCA_021730855.1 Bdellovibrionales bacterium | reverse complement strand
AAGAGCACGGGCCGGAATTCCTCATGCAACAGCGCCATCTCTGGCTGCGCACTCCGCGCCAGGTGGCCATCGCCCGCACCCGCGCGAGCATCGTGAAATCGATCCGTGATTTCTTCGATTCCCGCGATTTCGTGCTGATGGATGCCCCGATCCTCACGCCCAGTGCCTGCGAAGGCACTTCCACGCTTTTTGAGACTGACTATTTCGACGAAAAAGCCTACCTCACCCAGAGCGGCCAGCTCTATGGCGAAGTGGGCGCGCTCGCCTTAGGCAAGACCTATGTGTTCGGCCCCACCTTTCGCGCCGAGAAATCCAAGACCCGCAAACACCTCACCGAATTTTGGATGGTGGAGCCGGAGATCGCTTTCTGGTCGCTCGAAGAGAATATGGACTTGGGCGAAAGCCTAGTGACGCAAATCATGAAGGACGTGCTCGCCCGCAACCGCGCCGAGCTCCAGGTGCTAGGCCGCGACATCGCCGCTATGGAAGCTGTGGCGGCCGGCGGTTTCCCGCGCGTGCACTACAATGAGTGCATCGAGCTCCTGAACAAGAACGGCCATCCTTTCCCTTGGGGCGAGGATTTCGGCGCACCGGAAGAAAGCAAGATCGGCGACCTCTTCGGCGGCAAGCCGGTGTGGATCCATCACTTTCCGAAAGAGATAAAGAGTTTTTATTTTAAGCTGGACAAAGAGGATCCGCGCTACGCTCTCGGCTGCGACCTCATCGCTCCCTCGGGCTACGGCGAAGTGATCGGGGGCGGGATCCGCGAGGAGAACTACGAGACCCTGCGCGCGGCCCTGGAGCACCACAAATTGTCGCTGGCCGACTACGAATGGTACCTCGACCTGCGCCGCTACGGATCCGTTCCGCATGGTGGATTCGGCCTCGGCCTGGAGCGCACGGTATCCTGGGTGTGTGGCCTCGACCATGTGCGTGAGACCATCGCCTTCCCGCGTCTCCTGAACTATCTCCGTCCTTGAAAGCCATGGGCTTCCGCATCGTTCTCGTCGAGCCCCAGATCCCGCCCAATACGGGCAATATCGGACGGCTCTGCATTGCCACCTGCTCGCAGCTCCATCTTGTGGAGCCCCTGGGCTTTGACATCTCCGAAAAGGCCGTGCGCCGTGCGGGCCTCGATTATTGGAAGCATATCGACCTCAAGATCCATCCCAGCTACGCCGCCTTCCAAGCCTCTTTAGAGCCCGAGGCCCAGCTCTGGTTCTTCACCAAGTTCGCGCAGAAATCTTTGTACGAAGCGAGCTTCCTGGAAGGGGACTATCTGGTGTTCGGCCGCGAGACCACGGGCCTGCCCCAGGAGGTCCAGGACAGCGCCCCCATGGAGCAGCGGCTGCGCATCCCCATGCCGGGGCAGGAGATCGTGCGCAGCCTGAACCTGGCGGGAAGCGCGCATATCGCGATCTACGAGGCGCTACGGCAGACGGGCGGGCTACGCTAAGATTTATTTAGAAGGGAACCGCTTCTAGAGCTTGTGGCGCAGGCCATAGACGACTAGGCCCTTTTTCGCGCTACGGACAATGGTGGAACTCACGCGCGCGAAGAGCGGCTGGCTGTCGGCCCCCAGGGTGTCATTGCCGCTCTCTACAGACGCCAGGCCCCGACCACCAATGGGCCGGCCCTTACTATCCAAGGGCAGAAAGGCGGCGCGCTCAGCTTCCGTGAGACCTTCGCTAGGGCTCGTGAACAAGGACTGCATATCCCCCAACATATCGCTGATGGCGGCATCGGTGTCCGCTCCGGCTAGGCCCATGCTCGGGCCTCCGATTTTTTCGCCCAGAGAGGCGGCGATCTCTTCGGGTTTTTCTTTGGGAATAGATTCACTTTGGCTAGAGCCTCCGAAAGAGGAGGGAGAGTGCGCCCCAGCCACCGAACGCGCTCCGCCCTTGCTGCTACCGGAGGTGCTTTCAGGGGCGCGGGAAGCTCCGCTGGTATCGGCGGCACCCGGCGCTCCCGCCGTGCCATCGACTTTGGTGTCGGCCAGGCGGCCGCGCACGGAATCGCGAAGGTTCGTTTCCGCGGGAACTTTTGCCGTGCCGGAGTAAGTGGCAGGGCCATTTTGGGCGCCGGAACTGCCTTCATTTTTGGCGTTAGAAGCGCTTGCGCTGGTACTACGAGAACTACTGATTCCCGCGCCAGCAGGGCGTGAGCTGGCATCTACGCCATCTTCCGCAGAAGGCATACCGGCCATAGCGGGAGGGCTATAACCGCCGCCTGAGGCAGGAGAGCGCTCGCTGGTGGTTGCGGTGTTCTCAGAAGGAGCTCGCTCCGCATAAGTGCCTTCGCTCGCGGCGGGGCGGCCCGAGTTACTGATGCCTTCGCTGGCGTTGCCGGCACGCTGTGAAGCCACGGGGTTATTCCCGCCGCCACTGCTGATCTTGCTAGTGACCTCGGACGTGGTTCTAGATTTTCCATCACTCTCGCGAGTGGCCAAACTCTGGGTGGCATTCTGCGCCTTGAGGCGCGCTTGCTCTAGGGCCTGCTTGTCTCTTTGGTGTTGCTGGCGGGCTTGCTCAATTTGGGCGCGGAAATCGCGAGCAGTTGCGCCGGCATCTTCTTGTTCTTTAGAAAGACCGCTAATTCTGGAAGCATACTCCATGATGGTATTGGCATTCCCATTACTTGCGGTGACTGGACCAGCCTCCGCGCGAATGAGGCTACCATTGTAGTTCACGCCCTTGGCCTGGGTGATGTCTGCCTGCCGCTGGTCTGCCTTAGCCTGGAGAGCGGCCGCTTCACTGGCCGCTATTTCGGCCTCATCCGGGTCCACTATAGCGAGCGCACGATCGGCCTCGGCTTTGGCTGCTGCCTGCAGTTCCGCCACTTCTCGTTCGGCATTTTCGCGCGCAGTTTCTATGGCTCGACGATCTTCTTGGTAGTTTTTAACTGCTCGACCGATACGCCTTTGGGCACCCTCGACAACGTTAGATGCTCTCCCCAATTCCACTAAAATTGTTTCTTGACCCTGAAGTGCAGCCCGAAAGATATCTGCCGAGCAATTTAGCTCTGCGGGTCCAACTTGAGTGTTTGTGGGCTTCTGACATCCTGCTAAAGCGCTGTTAATAGCTAAACAGTTTTCATTCCGAAGTCTAATATATCTAGCAGCAGCTTGCTGAATATTCTCGTAGGATCCACGACAGATTCTGTCTTGAGCCTCATCTACTCCGGCCCCTTCATTTTCTCTACACTTTTCGTCAGGGTTTATCTCAGAAAAATCAGTCCATTTCTTTTCCACTGGAGAACTGCAAACGCCACTCATTGAAGCTACCGCTTCGACAGAAGATAACAAAATTAAGAAAGAAAATGCCTCAATAAAATGAGTAGAGAGTCTTAGCATTGGTCCCCCGGGCTTTTACATAAAGCCTCTTACCCTCCTTAACGTCTGTTTTTAAACTTTTCTACAGGGTGAAAAATCTTTAGACATAAAAAAAATGGCCATAGTTTATACATATTTTTGTATCAACTATGGCTATTTAATGTGTAAAAAATCTTAGCCCGGGTGGAGAGGAGCAGGATCAATAAAATGAAATCAGCCTATTATAGGCAGCTTCAGCCCGCATGCCTTTGCGGTCTAATTCCATTTGCTTTTCTCGATTAGTTTCTCTCTCCGCTAAGAGTCCATAGGCTTGGGATTGACCGAGACACTGTACTGCCTGATCCATCAACCCCTGCTTAAATTGATCTCTTAGGTAATTCTCTGCTAGGGCTTCGAGCTGCGCTGATGTCTGAGACTCACAATCCAAAATTGCCGCCTGTGCTGCCAGCGGACTCACCAAAACACCCAAAACCAAAAACCAAGTCTTCATAAAAATCTCCATCAAGGCAAAATGTAAAACAGCAGTTATTTATCTTCGCGCTCAGGAAAAGGCGAGAGAATTCTGTCTTGTTTTAAAGCCGACGGATAATATCCTTAGCCCACCATAATGTCAACCATAATGATCGGATATTATAATAAGTCGAGTAATATCATATAGATATACTCAATCAGCCTGAGCTGCCATATAGATAGAAAAACTTATGGTTAGCAAAGGCGCTAGCTTACAGTTTATGCCTGAGGCCGTACACCACGAGGCCCTTCTTGGCGCTGCGCTGGATGGTGGAGCTCACGCGGGTGAAGAGCGGCTGGGTGTCGGGGCCTAGGGCCTCGGGAGCGGAGTCCACAGAAGCCAAGGATCGTCCCCCACCACTACGCACCCCACTCTGGAGCGGAGCAAAGGCCGCACGCTCGGCCTCCGTCAGGCCGTCACTGGGATCGACCAAGGCGGCCATGTCGCCTAAGAATTCGTTCACGGCCGCATCCGTTTCGGAGCCAGCCAAGCCCATGCTAGGGCCGCGAAAATCTTGGCCAAGGGACGCCGCGATTTCTTCCGGCCGCTCCTTCGGAGCCCTATCTGACGACGAGGAAGCCGCAACACTCTTCGCATCCAATGCCGTCACTAGGGCGGGCTTGCCTGCGGCTCCTGTGGCTTGCGCATCGCCCTCAGGCGCGCGCGAAGATCCACTGCTGTCGCCAGCAGCCCCCGCGCCCGGGGGCGCAGAGCCATCGACCAAACGCTCGCGAACACTCTCGCGTAGGCCCTTTTCAGTTCTGCCAATAGGGGCCGTTCTCATATAGGTAGTAGATTTTCCTGGCTCGGTGAGCGCGCTGGCAGAAGCTCCCGTCTGGTCAATAGGTTTTGTTTGCCCCGGAGTGAACGACAAAGGATCCGTATCGTCCACCAAGGCCCCACTGCTCAACGACGCCAGGGCTCCTAGGCCACTGTAATTCCCGCCAGAGTTGCTAGGCCGTGAAGCCGGCTGCGAGGAGGAATAGGCACTCGTGGTTCCGCCCTCGGCGCCCGTTAGCGCGCTGCTGGCTCCCGGGCCATCGGCGTCTCCACCCTTCGCTGAGGGTCCGGCAATCCGCTGCGACTCGCCCTCGTTCGTCACCGTAGCCGTTTTTTCCGACTGCGGCTGCGCCCCTAGGCTTGCGGCCGACTGCCGAAGCTGCTGGGCCATCTGCTCCGACTGCCGTGCCCGCGCCGTATGCTCCTGGCGTGCCTTGGCCACCTGCTCTTCCGCAGTGCTGGCTTCTCTGGCTGCGGTTTCCTGTTCATTCTGCAAACCACTAATCGTAGATAAATATTCGGCGAGAGTGGAAGTGCCCCCGTCCCTAGCCGTTACCTCGCCATCACCCGCACGGGTGAGTTGACCGCCCACCACCGCCGTGGCTTGGGGAATCTGACTTTCCAAGGCCACCGCCTGGTTAGCAAGGTCGGCGCTCTCCACCGGATCGGCACTCAATTCGGACTCCCGGCGCATCGCTTGGGCGGCTCGTCTTGTGTTGTTCTGGGCTTCGCCAATAGCTTCTTGGTCGGAGCGGAATCGCTCGATCACCTGGTTCACGCTTCTTCGAGCAGCCACAATCTCTTCGTTAGCGTTCTTGAGGTATTCATTGAGGCCGGTGTGCCCTTCGGCCACCAGCTGGTGAGCAGAGGCCATACATTCCAAGGAGGCGACCTGGTCAGCTTGCTTGGCTGCGCAGGAACTTAGTTGGCGTTGGAGAAGATCACAAGCTAGTTCGCGCTGTCGGGCATATGCGTCCGCAGAGGATTCCAAGGTGTCGTATAAAGTCTCGCAGGCACTGCCTTGTTCCTCATTGCGGCCGGCATCGGCATTGCGATCACACCAGCGTTTTTGGCGTTTTCCTGAATTCAAGAATGGATTGTTCTGCTCTCCAGGGCATACAGGTGGCGCCGGCGCTGGGGCCGCATCCGCTAAAGCAAGGGCGGGGAGCAATAGGAAAGAACAAAGCGAAATAAGCGGCAGACGAACAAAAGACTTCATAGCCTCTTTATCGTCGATCTACACGATTTTCTTCAGTCCTGGTTTCGGCCACCAAGTATATAAGCATCTGAAAAGAGAGAGGATTTCTTCTGAACCCAGATATTGTGGGGGCCGCGACAGTTCTAGAGGCTTAGAGCCTCCCGCGCAAAGCGATCGCGGTCTGTCTAGCCACCGAGGCTTTCGCGAGAAGGGCGTGATAGCCACGCTGGCCTCGGCCCAAATCTGCCGCTTGCCTTTCGTATTCCGCCGCCTGCCGACGACAAAGCAGTTCGAGCTCCAGCCAGTCCGCGTCCTCTAAATTCTCCGTTAAAGCGTCATAGGCCTCGATCGTCACCTGGGCACCGCAGTCCACATTGGCTACGTCTACGTCGGCGAAAGAGCTCAAGGGCGAGAGAAGAAGCGCAAAAAATAGAATCGTTTTCATCACGAAGACTCCAAAAATGTTGAGGGCGGATACTAACGCTTAGCGCCTTAATTGTCAACGAAAGCCCTCGGATACTATATATTCCTCAGTAAAATTAGCTATTTACTCACGGCGAGCAAAGCCCCAAGCCGCAGCCGCGGCCAGTGCAAAGGCAGGCAAGCCCACATAGTAGACATTCGCTTCAAACTGAAAAATTAGGCCCAAGGCCAGCAGCGCTCCCAAGGCCGGAAGCACCGGAAAATCACCGATGGCCAAGGGCACACGGAAGGGACGTTTCGTATTTTTTGTTTATAGCGGAGCACGATCAGGGCCAAATTTACGGCCACAAAACTCACCATCGTGGCGAAAGAGGACACGCCCGCGACCACTTCCACCTTGCCCAAGGGCACC
>JAKFYM010000175.1 GCA_021730855.1 Bdellovibrionales bacterium | reverse complement strand
ATCCCTCGCCCCATCTTCCAGGCCCTCGCCTACACTCCTACAAAAGGAGATCCCAAACATGAAACACCTCATTCTAACGTTCGCTTTATTCACCGTCCTCTCAACCCCTCTCGCCCGGGCCGCCGAACCCGGCCAAACCACCCTCACCGCCTCTCTAGGGGCTGCTTTTCCAAGCAACAATCTTGGCACTCGCTTCGCGTACGGCATCCGCGGAGGCTACCAGTTCACCGAGAGCTTCGCGGCCGGCCTCTCCGCCAGCAACTCCTCCAAAAGCATGGGCACTGCCTCCATCCTAGGCCTGCAATCCGACCTGCGCGTAGGCATCCTCAACGCCCACCTAGATGCGCTCTATACCTATGAGGGCCTCTATCTAGGAGGCAAGGTCGGGATCACGCGCCTGAGCTCATCGGCTTTTGGCGCAAGCGGTGCAAACACAGACTTCTCCTCTGGTGCTGTCCTTGGCTACGACATCCCCCTAAGCGAGGACATCAGCATTGGTCCTTCGGTGGAGTACATCCGCGTCTTCGCCGATAACGAATACGGAGTGGTGACGGCTCTCGCCAATCTGAATTTCCACTTCTAGGTTGAAAAAAACGCTCCCCCCAAGGTACCGTCTGGCCAAAGGGGGAGTGGAATGCGTGAAATCGTGGGGCAGTACGGCTGGGTGGAAGTGATTTGCGGCTGCATGTTCAGCGGCAAGACAGAGGAGCTCATCCGCCGCATGACGCGTGCCCAGATTGCCCGGCAAAAACTCCAGGTTTTTAAGCCCGCCCTCGATGACCGCTACGGCAAAGAGTTTGTTGCCTCCCACAATTCCAACCGCATTGATTCACTCCCCGTGCAGAATCCTCAGGAGATCCTGGCGCAGCTCGAGGATTCCACCCGCGTGGTGGGCATCGATGAAGCCCAATTTTTTGACCAAAGCATCGTGGAAGTGGTGGAGCGCTTAGCCCTGCGCGGATTGCGCGTCATCGTGGCTGGCCTCGACATGGATTTTCGTGCCCGGCCCTTTGGCCCGATGCCACAGCTGCTCGCGATCGCCGAACAAGTCACCAAGCTCAGCGCTATCTGTATGGTCTGCGGCGGTCCGGCCACGCGTTCCCAGCGCATCAATCCCACGCAAGAAACTGTCCTGGTCGGGGCCCACGATTCCTACGAAGCGCGCTGCCGGGCCCACCACCATCCCGAGGCCGAAGAACTTCCTCTGCGCGGGCGGCGCAACACAAGCTCTCCCTCGCTCACGATCTAAGCCAGACCTAAGCCAGATCTAAGCCACGAATAAAGCGCTCCCCCAAGTCTCGACGCGTTCCCACGCGCGCCATTTTGCGCTAGGCTCTCAGGCCATGGACAAACAATACTTCAGCAATAAATATCTTTTGTCGGAGATCGAGCACCATTACGGTAAGAACGTGCACATCCTCTCCGATACGGTGCTCTTCTCTTTCCTGGCCACCCTTTGCTCCCCCGACACTAAACAGCCCACGCTCAACGCCCTGATGAAGATCCTCTACGACGCCCTTATTCATATCGTCGTGAACCAGGAGTTCCCCAAAAAACATGGCCGTATCGTCACCCGCATGGCCGCCAAACATCCGCGTGAGGGCTCCTTCACCGCCGAGTTGATCGATCGCGAGCAAACCACCGTGAGCGTGAATCTCGCCCGGGCCGGCACCTATCCCTCGCACCTTTGTTATTCCGCGCTCAACTACCTGCTCAATCCCGATGTGGTGCGCCAGGATCATATCATCATGAGCCGCACCACCGACGATAAGCAGCAGGTCACAGGATCCTCCGCGGGGGGCTTCAAGATCGGCGGGCCCGTCGACAATGCCATCGTGCTTTTCCCCGATCCTATGGGCGCCACCGGCAGCACTCTCATCCAGGCCGTCGATCTGTACAAAAGTTCCTTTGGGGGCGCGATTCGCCCGGGCAAGGCGAAAAAATATATTGCAGTGCATCTCATCGTGACGCCCGAATATCTGCGGAATGTGCAAAAGCAGCATTCCGATTTAGTCGTTTATGCGTTACGTTTGGACAGAGGTTTGTCACCCCCTGATGTCTTGTCCTCCCGTCCCGGAGAAAAATGGGACCAAGAGAAGGGACTCAATGGGGAACAGTACATTGTTCCCGGCGGCGGGGGTTTTGGCGAAATTCTCAATAATGCTTTCGTCTAAGCTACTTGCACCAAGCAAGCTAAGTTGCCGAAAGGATAAGTTTTTAAATGAGCCGGAGAGTCCGGCCATAGCTGCTGAGTCGAGAGATTCTGCATAGGAAGAGGAAAGTCCATGGCGGTCGAACGCCCAGACAACCCACGCTGTTTGATCCCCGAGGAACGCCTTCGGTCACGTGTGCGGGAGTTGGCCAAAGAGATCGAAGAACAATACCAAGGCAAGGAACCCTTCGTGGCCATTTGCGTGCTGAAGGGCGCCTTCGTGTTTTTTTCCGATCTCATTCGCAGCATCGACCTGCCCATGAGTTGTGACTTTCTCGGAATTACCAGTTACGGAAGCAGGCCCAAACAGTCGGGAGAGGTGCGAATCACTCTCGATCTATCGGGTTCCGTGGCCGGCAAGCATGTGTTGTTGGTGGAAGACGTCATTGATTCGGGAACTAGTTTGCAGTTCATGATGCAAAGCCTTGAGGCACGCAAGCCTGCGAGCCTGAAAGTCTGCACTCTATTCCTCAAACCCCACACGCTCCGCACCCCGTATGAAATCGACTTTGTTGGTTTCCAGATTGGCGATGAATACGTGGTTGGCTATGGCATCGATCATAAAGATCGGTATCGAGGACTCTCCTATATAGGAGCCGTTGAGCGCCCGCTTTGACAGGCTCCCTGGAAGGAGAACTATGTTAGTGAACAGCAGCGCCCCCACCCGTATCGATTTAGCCGGGGGCACCACAGATATTTGGCCCCTTTATTTATTTCACCCCGGCGCCCGCACCCTCAATATCGCGATCGACCAGCGCGCTAAGGCGCGCGTGGAGCATGTCTCCGGGCACGCCATCGAGATTCGTTCGGAAGACCAAAACGCCTCCCACCGCCTGCCCTCGATCGACTATGTAGACGAAATCGAGGCCGGTCATCCGTTAGAGTTGATCCTCCGCCTGCTCGCCTTTTTTCGGCCCGAGGGCGGCCTCAGCATCGCCACCTCCTGCATGAGCCCCGCCGGCGCGGGCCTCGGCGGGTCCTCGGCCTTGAATATCGCGCTCTGCGGAGCCCTCAATTCGGTGACTGGCGGAAAGTACTCCCGCGAAGAGCTGATCGTGATTGCCAAGAACGTGGAAACCCAGGTACTGCGCATCCCGGCCGGGGTGCAGGACTATTATCCCGCGATGTACGGCGGCCTGAACTCGGTGCTGCTCGAGATCACCGGCGATAGCCTGCTTCGCCACTCGCACATCCTGGCCCACCAAATTGAGTCGCGCCTCGTGCTCGTCTATAGCGGCAAGAGCCGCAATTCAGGCGTGAACAATTGGCAAGTGATGAAAGATTATTTGGACGGGAACAAAGAAGTGCAAGGCTGTATGCGCTCGATCCAGGAGGCCACGCTCGAGCTCGAGGTGGCATTGAAGACCGGACGCTATGAGGAGGCCGCGCGCGCCATTGATTTCGAGATGGAGAACCGCCGTAAGCTGGCTCCGAATATCTGTACTCCCGAGATGGAAGAGATGATTGCCTATGCCCGGGAAAATGGCGCTAAGGCCGCAAAGATTTGTGGCGCTGGGGGCGGGGGCTGCATGATGTTCTGGACGAATCCCACCGATAAATACGCTTTGATCAAGAAACTTCGGGAGCGGGACGCGAGCATCATCGATTTCCATGTGGATTCCGAAGGCCTCAACGTCAACTCGTACTAGAATCGCTTTTGTGAGATAGATTTCCCTATGGAGCGTTTCCTCGGGATCGAGCTTGGCGGCACAAGGCGCACGGCCTTAGTGGCCTTGGATTTTTTTGCGGCCGAACGGAAGGTTTTCGTCAAAGAGATCCTGGAATTTTCCGTGCGCGCGAAAGCTCGCGTCCGTGAATCCGAACCATCCGCATCGGTTTCGCCTCGCGCAATCACGGAGTCCCGCGGCCGCGCTCCGGGACTTTTGGAAAACTCTGAAAAATCCGAAAACCTCCAAGAAACAGAAACGCCCGACGAACTCCTCCTCCAGGCCATCCAGGCACTCGAGCCCACGGCCATCGGTGTGGACGCGCCCCTTTCCTTGCCCACTTGCCTGACTTGCCAACGCGTCTGCCCGGGCTTTACGAACTGCGAGGTGGATTCGATGCGCTGGATGCGGGAAGAGGCCGTGCGCGCCTTTGGCACCCGGCTGGCCGCCCCCTACACCCAGCGGCCGATCGACTTGCTTTTGCGCGCCCGCTGGAACTCGGCCGAGGAATCGATGGGCGCGGGCCGCGCTCCCTTGGCGGTGCGCTTGCAGTACCTGCGCAAGCATTTTCACGCGCCCTTATTGGAAGTGCATCCGCGCCTGGCCCTGCAGGGCCTGGCCGAGTGGTTCTCGTTGAGCGCGCGGGAAGTGCGCCGTGCCCGCGATGTGGAAGACGGGGCCGAGAATCGCCTGCGCATTCTGGAAAAAATCAGCGCCCCTCCGACGCACTCCGCTCTGCCGCATCTTTTTCTTTATGATTCTGACCTCGAGACATTCGCCCAGGACATCAATGCCTTCGATGCGCTACTGTGCGCGTGGATGGCGTTGATGGATTCCCTGCAATTGCTTGAGCCGCCGGAGATTCCTCCCGACTGGGGCTATGTGGCCTATCCCCTGCCACCAAGGAGCGCCAAGTGAGATTTTTTTTCCTGCTGCTTTTCCTCACCGCCTGCAGTGGGGGTGATCGGCCCCTGCAATTCAATTTGGGCCTAGAGTCGGTGCAGCTCGATTGGAATCGCGCCATCGACAATAATTCGGTTTTGATTCTCGACAATGTGATGGAAGGGCTCACCACCTATTCCGAAAGTCTCGAGGGCTCTAAGGCCGAGCTCATTCGCCCCACCCCGGCGCTCGCGGCCTCTTGGTCGATTTCGGAGGGAAGCAAGGTCTATCGTTTTCACCTGCAGCCCAATGTGTACTGGACGGATGGCGTGCCCCTGCATGCCCAGCAGTTTGTGGATTCCTGGAGGCGCCTTCTTTCTCCGGGAAGCTCCAATGCGTATCGTCTCTTTGATATCGACAATGCCCAGGCCTTTGCCGAGGGGAAGATTGCTGATTTTTCGCAAGTTGGCGTGAAGGCCGTGGATGCCGCCACGCTGGAGGTGCGCTTGCGCCGGCCGGTGCCTTACTTCCTGCACCTAGTGGCCACGGTGAACACCTTCCCCATTCGCGTCGATCTACTAGAAAAATTTGGCGACCAATGGATCGAGCCGCAAAATCTCGTCACCCTCGGCCCGTACAAGCTCGCCGAATGGGTGCAGGGGGATCATATTCTGCTGGCGGCCAATACGAACTACCATGCCGGCACCCCGGAGCTGCGTGAGGTGTATTGCAAATTCGTGGGCGAGCCACTCACGGCCTTCACCTTTTATGAAAATGGCTTGCTTGATATTCTCCCGCGCGACCTGCCCTCGTCCTTTGCCAAGCAGCTGCAGTCTCACCGCGACTACCGCACTGGCCCTAAGCTCTCGGTGGTTTTTCTCGTCTTCAACACCAAGCGCCCGCCCCTAGACACCGCCTCGCGCCGGCGTGCCCTGATCCAGTCTCTGCAACGGGAAAAGCTGGCAGCTTTTTTTCCCGGCTCGCAGGTGCCCACCATGGGCTGGATCCCGCCGGGCCTCGTGGGCTATCGCAAAGACGTGGGGCTTGCTGCGGAAGGGCGGCCAAGCCCCTTTCATTTTCGGAAGCCGATCGAGATGCGCTATAGCGGAAGCGACACCTGGAACTTGGTTTTCCAGTCCATCCAAAAGACTCTGGAAGATAACCTTCACCTAAAAACCACGCTCGAGCAGGTGGAGGCGAGCAAATACAATGATTTCCTCGTGGGCCTGGCGGGGACAAAAAAATACGACACCGTTCCCCACATCCTGCAGATGGGCTGGGTGGCGGATTTTCCCGATCCCCATAGTTTTATGAATGTGTTCACTTCCACGAGCGAGAGCAATTTCAGTGGCTGGCAGAATCCGCAGTATGACCAATTGATCGAACGCGCTGTGGCCACCGACAATGAGCTCGAGCGCGCGGCCCTGTATCGCGAAGCGCAGCGCATCCTTTTGGAAGAAGAGGCCGTGCTTATGCCGCTCTTCATCACAAGTCACCAAGCGTTGGTGCGTTCTAATCTGCGGGGCGTCTATCTAAATGTGCTTGATAAATGGTACTTTAAAAACGTTCGTTTCGAGAGTGAGGGATGGCGTGGTTTGGGACGCTCCTTTTTGAATCGCCTCCAGGGCAGAACGGGAAAAGGGTTTGAGTCTTAGAGGTGGTTGGAAAGGTGGAGGTCTTCTGCGGCCGCGGCGGCCAGCGGCTACCTTTGTTGCTCCTCGCTCCGTTGCCATAGATTCCCTGTGGGAGGCGTTTGCTTAGTTTTTTGATCCGACGCGTGTTCACGATCCTCGCCACTCTTTTTGTGTTGGCCACGATCACCTTTTTCCTTCTGCGCGTGGTGCCCGGCGGGCCCTTTGATTCCGATAAAGCCCTACCGCCAGACATCAAGGCCAATGTGGAAGCAAAGTTCGGGCTCAATAAGCCGCTCTACCAGCAG
>JAKFYM010000180.1 GCA_021730855.1 Bdellovibrionales bacterium | reverse complement strand
ATTTTTCGGCATGCGGGGTTTCTTCGCGAGCGGCGGCGAAGCCCAGGGCTGGGAGCAAAAATAAGAAGAAGAGGAGGAGGGCCGTCCGCATCCTGGCGTATCGGCGAAAGAGGGCTTTTTGCCTAGCCGGTAGCGGCTAGGCTATCTTAATCCAGCGTTTCTTTCAGCGCCCCTTCGGGCACATAAATACGGTAGATAGACTTTTTCTCGGCGTAGCGCCGGAAGAGGTCGGTATATTCTTCGAGCGGCTCAAACTTGGGTGTGCCCTTGAGGCCGTCGCGGCTCTCCACAAAAATAGTGTTCTCGTCCACGGGCTCGTTGGCGCCGAGGTTGGGGCGCACATAGTTCGAGAGGCCCTTGCCGCTCGAGGCTTCGAGGTAGCGCACGCCCTTGTTTTTTAACTTCTGCTTGAGCTCCAGGGCATCGGCATGGCGGGAGGGCTCGCCCTTGGATTCATGCAGCTCAAGGGCCACCTTGAAATTCCGGTGGTGCAGGATGCGATCCGCCCAATCGTTGTGGGGGGCGTCCTTGCGCAGGTGCTCGTAGAAAACGGAATCATCGCAGCGAATGTACTCTTCCACCTCGGCGGGCACGCGGAAGGAGCAGTCCGGCGATTTCAGGTATTCGCCCATCATCATCTCGTAGCAGACGCTCTTGTGGTGCAGGTACACCATCAGGAACATGTGATAGCGCGAGAGCAGGAAATCCTCGAAGGTGTAGATGGCGCGGGAGTTGAGCGCGAGGTGGGCCGTCTTGCGCGTGAAGTGCACGCCGAGGTTGGTGAGCAGCCAGTTGGCGTCGAAGCGGCCGTAACTCACCCCGGTATAGTAGGAATCGCGCTGGAGGTAGTCCATGCGGTCGGCGTCTATTTCGCTAGAGATGATCTGGTGGAGGATTTTGCGGAAATTCACGCCCCGGTCGGTGAAGAAGGAATCTTTTTCTTTCAGCGAGAGGTTCATCACGCAGGCGACATGCCAGGGCGTCACGCCGAAGCGGGCGAAGGCCTTTTCGAGCACGGGCGTGAGCGAGGAATCGAGCAGGATCTTTAGCGTATAGTCCTCGTGTGTGGCTTGGCGCTTGCTGTCCTTGCCCGTCACTTCGCTGGGCAGCTTGAGCTGGCTCACGGGGGGCATCGCTCCTTCGATGGCGTGGGAGAAGGGGCCGTGGCCGATATCGTGCAGCAGGGCCGAGACGCGGGCTAAATAATAATAGTGGTGGTAGGTTTCTTGGTTGGAGAAAAAGTGATTCTTGAAAATCGCCTGGAAGGCCACGCCGGCCACATGGCAGGCGCCCATGCTGTGCACATAGCGGTTGTGTACGGCGCAGGGATAGGCGAATTCAGAAAACCCTAATTGTTTAATGCTACGTAGGCGTTGGAAAGTAGGCGAATCGATCAGTGCCATCTCCCAGGGGTAGAGCTCGATCGGGCCGTGGATCACGTCGCGCACCTCGGTGGTGCGCACATTGCCTTTTTTGGGCACAGGCCGCGGCTGCGGGGCCATCGAGATCTCGGAATTCCTCAGGTCCACGGGTCTTCCTTCACGCCGCCTAAGCGATTGAGGTGGCGGGCTAGCACGAAGAGAGCGTCGGCTAGGCGATTGAGGTATTGCACCACGAGAGGCGGCACCACTTCAGTTTCGCCCAGCGCGATCACTAGCCGTTCGGCGCGGCGGCAAATGGTGCGGGCGAGGTGCATCTCGGCTCCAAGGCGTGAGCCCCCGGGCAGGAGAAAGGCTTTCATCGGTTCAAGCTCTTTTTCCCAGGCGTCGATTTGCTCTTCGATTTTCAGGATTCGGTCAGAGTCCACATGGGTCCGCGCTTGCCGCGCCCCTGCAAAGGCTTCCTCTCCCCGCGCGGCGCGTTCGGAGGCTTCCTTGCTCGCGAGCCAGGAGCCGAGCGCAAACAGATCGCGCTGCACCTGGAGCAGCCAGTCGATTTCATCGTCGAGCTCGAGTTTATTTTGCTCGCGGCAAAAGGCGATGCAGACGCCGAGGGCGGAGTTGAGCTCATCGAGCGTGCCATAGGCCTCCACGCGCCCATGCGCTTTCGAGACCCTTTCGCCCCCGTAGAGGGAGGTTTGCCCTTTGTCGCCACCACGAGTATAAATCTTCATCGCTTCTTTTTACCTTCGATTCCTCGCGAAAGGAAGTTTCTATGCTGCGTTATCTCTTGCTTGCCCTTGTTTTGTTTTCCTGCTCCCACAAGCCCGAGGGCAATCCGGATTCCGCCCTTTTTGACCAGCTCGTGATTGTGGGCACAAATGATTTTCATGGGTATCTTTTGCCCACGGAAACCAATGTCCAGGGTGCGAAGGTGATCTCCGGGGGCGCCGAGTGGTTTGCCGGTTACGTGCGCATCCTCGAGCGGAAATATGGCGACCGCCTGATCATGCTCGACGGGGGTGATCTTTTCCAAGGCACGCTTGAGTCCAATTCCTTCTTGGGTGCGCCGGTGGTGGATTTTTACAATCTCTTGCCCTACCGCGCGGCGGCCGTGGGCAACCATGAGTTTGACTATGGCCCGCGCAAGCGTGGCGAAAAGGATCGCCTTGGCGCCTTCAAGGATCGTATGGCCCAGGCGAAATTTCCTTTTGTGCAGGCGAATATTTATCGCGACGGAAAGCCGTGGAAGGAAAAAAATCTTTTCCCCAGCGTGCTCGTGAATGCCGGAGACTATAAAGTGGGCATCATTGGGCTCACCACCGTCACCACGCCCGCAAAGACGCTGCCGCAGAATGTGGTGGGCCTAGAATTTCGGGATTTTGTGCAGCCCACCCTGGAGCAGGCCCAAGCCTTGCGCGCCCGGGGCGCAGATTTTGTGATGATCACCACGCATGAGGGCGGAGAGCGCGAGGGCGAACCGATCTATGAGCTCTTGCGCGCGCTGCCGGCTGGCACCATCGATGCGCTCGTGGGCGGGCATGCGCATGCCGAGGTGCATGAATTCGTGCAGGGCGTGCCGGTGATCCAGTCGCGCACCCGCGGGCAATTTTTTGGCCGCATCGATCTTTTTGTGAACAAAGCCACGCGCAAGATCGATCCTTCGCGCACGCGCATCCACGAGATGCAGGCCGTCTGCGGCACTTGGTTCCAGGGAAAAGAGAGCTGCGATGCCAAGCTCGCCAAGCCGGAGCTCCTTCCGCTGCGTCCCGCAATGTACGAGGGCGAGGCGGTGGAGGCCGATACGCGGGTGAAGGAAGTCTTGGCGCCTTATTTCGCCAAAACAGCCCAGAAGAAAAAAGAAGTGCTGGGCCGGGCCAAGCGCGATTTTGCGTATTTTCCCTCGGGAGAAAATGAAATGGGGGTGCTCTTCCTCAAGGCCTTCCGCTGGAAATTCCCGCAGGCGAAAGTGGCTTATACGAATGGTGGGGGAATACGCCGCAAATTCACGGAAGGGCCAGTGACCTATGGGGATCTCTATGAAGTGCATCCTTTCGATAATTATTCGGTGGCGGTGAAGATGAACGGCCGCTTGCTCAAACGCATCATTGAGGTGGGGGTGTCGGGCTCGCAATCGATCCCCGCGGTTTCTGGTTTGCGCGTGAAGTATGCGGACCAGGAAAATCCGGAATTCAATCGCGACCTCAATGGCGACGGCAAAGAAGACAAATGGGAGAGAAACCGTCTGTTATCTTTGCAGTGGGACGATGGGCGTTCGGTGGGCGACGAGGAAGTCTTCTGGGTAGCCACGAATGACTACCTGGTTTCGGGTGGGGATAATCTCGAGCATGTGTTCTCCGCAATTCCCGCCCGCGACAAAAAATATAGCGACACTACTCAGCGCGATATGGTGGCCGAATACCTGAGAGCGCATAAGAGAATTGCCCTGCCTCCGGCGGGCGAGCCGAAGATCGAGGCAGTTCGCTAAATCGCGCGCGCGCGGGTAAACTAGAGGTATGAAGGCAGACCATATCCACCGCTCGATCAAAGACGAATACGACAAACAAAACCGCATCCTTTCTTTCGACGAATACCTAGATTTGGTGCGCCAAGAACCGGCCGGTCAAGTGCGCTCCACGGCCCAATACCTCGTGGACATGATGGATTTTTTCGGCCGCGAGGGCGATCACTTCAAGGTCTTCGACCAAGAATTCATGGACACCCGCTTCCGCCTGATCGGCCACGAGCAGGTGCAAGACCTCATCTACCAAATCCTCAAGAGCTTCATCCGCGAGGGCATGAACAATAAACTTATTTTATTGCATGGCCCCAATGGCAGCGCCAAGAGCTCGATTGTCGCCTGCCTCATGCGCGGCCTCGAGGAATATTCTTGCCGCCCCGAAGGAGCCGTCTATCGTTTTCACTGGATTTTCCCGGCCGACCGCTTTGGCAAGCCAGGCTTGGGCCTGGGCGGAGACCGCAAGGCCGAAGATGATGTGCTGAGCTACGCCAAGCTCCCCGATGATGAGATCGCCGCCCGCATCTCCTGCGAGCTGCGCGACCATCCGCTTTTCCTGATTCCCCTGCGCCAGCGCGCCGAATTCCTGGCCGATCTCGGCATGCCCGAGGATTTCATCCTCTCTGAATACATCCAGAAGGGCGATCTCTCGCAGAAGTCGAAGAAGATCTTCGAGGCCCTGCTACGCTCCTATAAGGGCGATTACCGCAAGGTGCTGCGCCACGTGCAAGTGGAGCGATTCTATATTTCCAAGCGCTACCGCGATGGCGCCGTCACGATCGAGCCGCAGATCCATGTAGACGCTACCGCCCAGCAGATCACCATGGACCGTTCCGTCACCATGCTGCCTTCCTCGCTGCAGTTCCTCAGCCTCTTTGACCTTGGCGGCGATCTCGTGGACGGAAACCGCGGCATCGTGGAGTACAACGACCTGCTCAAGCGCCCGATCGATACGTTTAAATACCTTTTGACCACCACCGAAACCGGCACCGTGAGCATCGCCGGCACCATCGCCTTCATTGACAGTGTGCTGATCGGCACTTGCAACGAAGCCCAGCTCGATGCCTTCAAAGAGTATCCGGATTTTCCGAGCTTCCGCGCCCGCCTCGAATTAGTGCGCGTGCCCTACTTGCTCGACTACAAAAAAGAGACCGAGATCTACCAAACTCAGGTGCGCCGCCTCGCCGGCGATCGCCACGTGGCGCCTCATGTGCTCGAGTGCGCCGCGCTCTGGGCCGTGCTCTGCCGTCTTAAGAAGCCCAATGCCTCGCACTATCCGGGCAGCTTCGCTTATATGGTGAACTCGCTCACGCCGATCGAGAAGGCCAAGCTGTTTGCGGATGGCTCGATGCCGGCACGGCTCAATTCCGAGGAGCGCAAGACCCTGCGCTCGCACCTCGAGCAGATCCAAGAAGAGTATTCGCCCGTGCCTTATTATGAAGGCCGCATTGGTCCCTCGCCACGCGAGGTGAAGATCATCCTATTCAACGCCCTCGAGCGGAACGATAAGGACATTCTCTCGCCCCTTGGCTTGTTTGCCGAGCTCGAGGATTTTGTGAAACGCACGAGCGAGTACGACTACCTTCGCGAGGATCCGGTGGAGGGCTACCATGATCCGCGGAACTTCATCAATACCGTGCGCGATGTCTACTTGCACGACCTCGACTCCGAAGTGCGCTCCTGCTTGGGCGTGCACGACGAGAAACAGTACGAGAGTTTCCTGCGCAAGTACGTGATGCATATCACCGCGCACTTGAAAAAAGAGAAGATCAAGAACACCATGACCGGCCGCGGAGAGGATCCCGACAAGCCGCTCATGGACGAGTTTGAGCGCGTGATTGGGGTGACGGAAGACCGCAACCATTTCCGCCAGAACATCATGACCCAGCTCGGGGTGTATGCTTTAGAGAATCCGCAGGCCGGCCGCGAGGGCATGGACTACGCGAAGGTGTTCCCCGACCTGATGAAGAAAATCCGGGACCATTATTTCGACGAGCATTCGCAGCTGATGAAGCGGGTCTATGATGCGATCACCGTTTTCGAGCAGCGCGCCACCAATGGGGACGAGTCCATCGGGAAGACGCGCACCGTGGAGCAGATGGAAGCCGAAAAAATGGGCGCCCTGATGATCGAGAACATGAAGAAGAAATACGGCTACAACGATATCTCCGCGCGCGAAGCTTTCCTCTTCTTATACAAAAAGCTGTACTAGGTTTACTCGGTGATGTTGAAGCTCGAGGAGCTCGACGACACTAGGCCGGGCGCCGTGAACTGCAGGCGCACGCCGGTGTTGGGTTTCGAGACGCGCAAGTTCCGAAAGTAGACCTGGCCACCCACAGCATGCACGCTGAGCGTGCCCGTGAGGCCGCAGTCCGTGGGCTGCAAGCAGCTGGCGGTGACCACGGTATTGTTATCGTTGGTGCCAATCCCTTCGGGCGTGAGCACGGCCACTTTCACTTCGGAGAGGATGGCATCCACTTTGGCGCTGGCGGGGCTGACGGCCACCACTAGCTTCGACCCTGGCGGCACATCCGCGGTGGCTGGAGCGCGTCCGTCGTTGGTGTTCGTGCTTGTGGACGTATTGGTGGAAGTATTTGTGCTCGTGCTGCTCGCCACGGCACTTTCCCATTCGCGCTGGCGCTGTTCTTTTTTCTCTTTGTCTTTTTTATAGAGGTAATAGCCTCCACCTGCGGCGAGCACGCCTCCACCTAGGAGGAGCCAGCCCTTATTGCGGGAAAGGAAAGAGGATCCGGTGCCCTGGTTTTCGGTGGGCGGAGGGCCCACATAACCGGTGGGGGGGGTC
>JAKFYM010000074.1 GCA_021730855.1 Bdellovibrionales bacterium | reverse complement strand
TCCCAAGACGGGAGTGTTTCTTTCGTTGTGGCGGCGTTTGTCGGATTTTGCCAGCACCGGCAGCACGGAGGATTGCCGAATAAAAAAAGCACAGATCCCAAAGGAAAGTAGGAAGGCGCTCAGCGCGGGGATCCAGAAAGAGGAGATTTCACCAACCATGGTATTTTCTATTCGGCGTAAGCGCGAGACTCTCTTAGTATTTTCCTCGGGAAAGCTCCTTTTTTCCAGGCAGAAAGGATAGAATAAGCCCGATGGGAAAAGTCATCTTAGTGGCCAATACCTCTTGGTATTTTTTCAACTTCCGCTTGGCTTTTCTGAGGGCACTGCAGGCAGAAGGCTGGAATATTATCCTGGCAGCGCCTAAAGATGCTTATTCCGAGCGCCTCCGCGCGCAAGGCTTTGAATGGCGGGAGTTCACGCTAGCACGTTCTAGCCTGAGCCCAATCTCGGCTCTCGCCTCTTGTTTTCAGCTTTGGCTGCTTTACCGGCAAGAGCGTCCTGTGCTTGTGCATCACTACACGGTGAAGTGCAGTTTTTTTGGTTCGATCGCCGCTTTTGCCTCTGGGGTGCCAAGGGTTCTTAATTCCGTGACTGGTCTGGGACATCTCTTTCTTTCTCCTTCCGTGGGCATGCGCGCGCTACGAGCTTTCTATCTGCCGACCTACCGATTTTTTTCTCGAGGCGCGGGATTTCTGTTTCAAAACGCGGAAGACCGCGACTTGTTTCTTTCCCTTGGATTTAAAAATAAAATATATTTAGTTAGGGGCTCGGGTGTGGACGTGCAAAAGATTCAGCCGGGCACGAAGAATGAGGGTAGAAAAATCCTATTTCTTGCGCGCCTTTTGCGGGAGAAGGGGATTGTAGAATTGATCGAGGCCGCGCGGATTTTGCATTCCCGCGGGTTAGCCTTCGATTTGGTGCTTGCCGGCGGCCTAGATCCCGGAAACCCTTCGGCCATTAGTCGTGAAGAGGTTCAGGCCTGGGAGCAAGCGGGCCTCGTGCGGTGGCTCGGGCATGTGGAAGAGGTGGAGAGCCTTTTGCGGGAAGTGGATATTCTGGTGTTGCCTTCGTGGCGCGAGGGCCTGCCAAAAAGCCTGCTGGAGGGAGCAGCAGCGGGCCTGGCGCTGGTGGCCACGGATGTGCCGGGCTGCCGCGAACTTATTCAGCACGAGCAGGATGGCATCCTTGTGCCCAAAGGAGAGGCGACCCTATTGGCGAATGCTCTAGAGCGACTGCTAAAAGATCCTTTGCTGCGACAAAGGCTAGGTGCAGCCGCGCGCGCGAAGGTGGAAAAGGAATTTGCCCAGGAGCTCGTGCACCAGAAAACAATAGATATTTATCGAGAACTTCTCAGCCAGGCCTGAGCCATCAGGGGGGCCCATAGGCGAAATCCGGAGGCAGTAGTGCCCTTGCAATGCTGCTCCCAGGCAGTGCGCACTAGGGCGGCTTGGGGAAGATTGGTTTCTTTTAGGGATTTTTCGGAAAGCAGGTCCTCGGCCCATGGGCGTAGGGGGCCGTTCAGCCAGGCATTGAGGGGCGGGGAGAATCCCGTCTTGGCCCGGTCCCAGAGTTTGGCGGGCAGGCGCTTGGCCAACATTTTTCGTAGCACGATCTTTCCTTGGGTCCCGCGGGTGCGCAAGGAAAGTGGCAGGCGCCAGGCAAGCTCCACCAAGCGATGATCCAGGTAGGGCGCGCGCGATTCTAGGCTGGCGGCCATCGAGGCACGGTCCACTTTTACCAAGATGTCGTCGGGCAAATAGAGCAATTGATCGCGCACCTGCATTCCGGCCAAGCCAGTGAGCGCCACTCTTTTTTCTACCGCGGCATAGGCGCGCGCCGGCCCTAAGCCCTGGCGGGCGAGCATCCAGTAGATATCTGATTCCTTTTTTGCTTCTCCGAGGCCAATGATTTTTTCCATTTTTTCTTGGGCGTGGCGCAGCCCGAACCAGCGGTCAAAGTTGGGCAGGAGACGGCTGAGTTTTGCTAAGGGGGCGAGCGGACCTAAGGTCCGCCAAAGGCGCAAAGCAAAAACATAACGATTGTAGCCCGCAAAAACTTCGTCGCCACCGTCTCCCGATAGGTGCACGGTCACATGAGTGCGAATGAGACGGCTGAGCAGGATGGTGGGAATTTGCGAAGCGTCGGCAAAGGGTTCGTCGTAGATAGAGGGCAGCTCGGGAATGAGGTTCAGGGCGTCTTGGCCTTCTACAAAAAGTTGAGTGTGCTTGGTGTGTAGATGGGTGGCAATTTTCTGGGCCTGGGCAGATTCGTCATAGGCGGCATCGTGGAAGCCGATGGAAAAAGTGCGGGGCGGTTGGTCCTCTGCCAGGAGCGCCGTGAGCAGGCTCGAGTCAATGCCCCCGGAAAGCGACACGCCCACATTCACGTCCGCCTCGCGCTGCTCACGCAGCACCAGCTTGAGGCAGGCTTCGATGGCTTCTTCAGCTATAGAAGGGGCTAGCAGCGTATCGAGCCCTCGCTGCGCCACTTGCTCGATGGCCCAATAGCATTCAGGCGCGCCATATTGCCCATGGGCATCCACCACCAGCCAGTGCCCGGGCGGAAGCTTTTTGGCGGATAAATAAATACTATGGGGGGCAGGAATAAAGGAAAAACGCAGGAAAAGCTCTAGGGCCTCCGGATCCACATCCTTCTGGAAGCTCGGGAGGCTGGTGAGTGCCTTCAGCTCGGAGGCAAAATAAAAATTTCCCTGACTTCCACCATAGTAGAGCGGTTTTTCCCCCATGCGATCGCGCGCGAGGAATAATTTTCGCTCTTTTTTGTCCCAAGCAGCTAGGGCAAACATTCCCGCGATTTTTTGTAGGGCCCCCGGAAGGCCCCACTTTTCGAGGCAGGCTAGGAGGGTCTCCGTATCGCTGCGCGTGCGAAACGTTTGCTGGACCTCGGCCCGCAAGGTGAGGTGGTTATAGATCTCGCCATTAAAAACGATCACCCAACGGCCACTAGCCGATGTCATCGGCTGGGAGGCGGCCTCGGAAAGGTCCAGGATCGAGAGCCGCTGGTGGGCCAGGGCGATCCAGCGCGGGCCCACTTCCTCTAAATAGGAGCCATGTCCGTCGGGCCCACGGTGGCGCAGGCGATCGGCCATTCTTTTTACGTCCGCCTGGATTTGGTCGCGTGAACTTTCCCGAAAGGTTCCAGCTATGCCGCACATCTTTCTAGGATAAGGGAGCTTTGCCTGGTTCCCTAGTGGTCTCAAAAATAGGCCTACTGCGGCTGGCTGAAAATCGCGGCTCCTTCGTTGTCGGGTCAAAAAGGGGCTCAATGTAGCTCTGCAACACCTCCGCGCCAAAGGAAAGGGCTACACTCTAGGAGGTGCGCTCTTGCGACAAGGCCAGGCGGAACACATCCTCCACCTGGGAGACAGAATGGAATTTGAGGCCGAGCAAGTGGCGGGCAGGGATTTCTTTTAAGTCTTTTTTATTTAAAGCGGGCAGCACGATAGTGCGAATACCAGCACGTTTGGCGGCCAGAACCTTTTCTTTGATCCCACCCACCGGCAGCACCTTACCTACTAGGGAAAGCTCCCCAGTCATCGCCACTCGGTGTTTGGCCATGCGGCCCGTGAGCAGGGAATAGAAGGCCGAAGCCATAGTGATGCCCGCCGAAGGGCCATCTTTAGGAATCGCGCCCGCGGGAATATGCAGGTGGATATCGTGTTTCTGAAACCATTCCGAAGGGGGGAGTAGTTTTTTCTCCACACCCACAGCCCGCAGCTTCACTCCCTGTTCCGAAAGGGTTTTGCGCACATGCGAGAGGGCGATGCGCGCGCTTTCGGTCATCACCTCACCCATCTGGCCGGTGAGCTTCAGCTCGCCCTTTCCTTCGAGGGCGATGGCTTCGATGAAAAGAATGTCGCCTCCGTTCGGAGTCCAAGCCAGGCCCGTGACCACCCCGGCCTGGGTGGAGCGCACGGCCACCTCGTTGAAAAAGCGCTGCGGCCCAAGCCAGTCCTCGAGGTTTTCTTCCTTCAAGACAATGGGAATGGCTTTTCTTTTCTCCACCACCAAGCGTGCGGCCCGGCGGGCGATGCGGTTCATCGCCTGCTGGAAGGAGCGCACTCCGGGCTCGCGAGCATAGTCGCGCAGGATTTTCCGCAGCGCCGATTTGGAAAGCTGCACGGAGGCTTTTCCCAGGCCATGTTTTTCCAGCGATCGGGGGATCACATAGTCGAGAGCAATCTGCTCTTTTTCTTCGAGCGTATAGCCCGGGATCTCGATCAGCTCCATGCGGTCCAAAAGGGCCGGAGGGATCGTGGACACCGAATTGGCCGTGGCAATGAAGAGCACCTTGGAGAGGTCAAAGGGCACGTCTAGATAATGGTCGAGAAAGGAAGAATTCTGCTCGGGGTCCAGCACCTCGAGGAGGGCCGAGGCGGGGTCGCCCTGGTAGCTTGTGCCGAGCTTATCGATCTCGTCGAGCATGATCACGGGATTATGGGTGCCCGCCCGCTTCAATCCCTGCAGGACTTTGCCGGGCATGGCGCCGATATAGGTGCGGCGGTGGCCCTTGATCTCCGCTTCGTCGCGCATGCCGCCCAAAGAAAAGCGAAAGAACTCTCGCCCCAGGCTCTCGGCAATGGATTTGCCCAAGGATGTTTTGCCCACACCGGGAGGGCCCACGAAACAAAGAATCGAGCCCTGGAAGCTTGGCTGCAAGCGGCGCACGGCGAGGAATTCCAAGATCCTGTCTTTGATTTTTTCTAGGCCATAGTGGCCTTTCTCCAAGATTTTTCGTGCGTGGTTGAGATTCAAATTGTCCTTTGAGCCATGGCTCCAGGGCAGGGAAACCAGCCAGTCCACATAGTTGCGAGTGAGGTTGAACTCCGGGCTCGCCTCGGGAATCGTCTGCAGCTTTTGCAGTTCCTCATTGACCACCTTCAGCGCATGCTCGGGCAGCTGGGCTTTGGCAATTTTTTCCTTCAGCGATTTGGTCTCGCGACTTTTTTCATCTTCCTCGAGCCCGAGCTCTTTTTTGATGCTTTTAAGTTGTTCGCGCAGGAAGAACTCGCGTTGAATTTTATTCACTCGCTGGTCCACTTCGGTGGAGAGTTTTTTCTGGAGGTTGGAGAGATCCTGTTCACGGCGCAGGAAAACAAGAAGCTTCAATAACCGCTCTTTGACATCGATGGTTTCTACATAGGCCTGGGCTTCCGATCCGCGCGGACCGATCGCAAAAGCCACGAGATCAGCCAGAGAGCCGCGGCTCGGAGTGTTGATCATCGCAAGGCGCATGTCTTCGGTAAAAAAGGGATTGGTCTCGGAAAGCTGACGCACCTGCAGGATCACCGATCGCGCCAGGGCCTCGATTTCATCGTCCTTGGTGTTGAGGTCCTCATAGTAGAGCACCGTGGCCGAAAGAAAGGGATCGCTCTGGATGGTGCTATCGATCTCAAATCTTTGCACTCCATGCACGAGTAGGGTGAGGGTGCCATCGGGCATATGGATTTTTTTCAGGACGCGCGCGCTCACTCCCTTGGCATAGAGATGGGAGAAATCGTATTTTACCTCCGCGCTTTCATTCGAGTCTTTGGGCGGAGGCAGGACCTGGAGTTTTTTCTTGGGTAGGATCAGGCCCACCATGTTTTTTTCATTCATGGCGCGTTCTACGGCCGCGATGCTTTTTCCACGGGGCACCTGGAGCGTGGCCATGAGGCCTGGCAAGACGGGGCTCGAGTCCAGCGGAAGCAGCGGGAGAACCGAAGGAAGCTGGGGATTCACAACGACAAGATCTTTGCCCATGCCTTAAATCTAAGAACGGAACGGGGTTTGGCAAGGACGAAAGTGCTATTGCGCGCGAATGGCCTCTCTGAGGCGACGCGCCATAAGGTCATAGGCCGCAGGATCGGCGGAGACGCTCTTCCAGCCCCGGGCTTCGCCAGTGGTCAGGTCGATCTCCTGGATTTCTTCGTCTACCGAAAATGTCACATCCGTGCCCGTAAGGGAGGGGGTGACGGTGTATTCATACTTACGGCGCAGGGCAAGAGGCTTGCGTAGGGCGCGGCCATTGGATTGGAATTCCACGTATTTGTCTTTTGACACTAAATAGACCCAACCCGTGCGCACGCTATCATCGTCGCCCTTGATGGCTCGGGCGGCCGGAGGATCGCTCTCCCGCGTAAAGTTTTCTAGCACCCCTTGGGCCGCGCGCAGCACCTCCTTGGGCGGTTCCACATAGGAGCGACTGGCGGAAAATTGAGGTTTATTTTTTTCTTCCCGATAGGTACCGGGGGAGCTGGAGCAAGAAACAAGCACGAGAGCAAAAAGAAATAATTTCATTCCCCTAAGGTATCCGAATTTTTTGCGGATTCAAAATCCTGTAGGGATTTCCCCTTCATGTTAGGGTGAGGGCATGTGGACATTGCTGCGCTGGTTCCTTTTTCGGATGGACCCCGAAGCCGCCCATGCGGTGGGAGTGATTTTTCTGCGTCTCCGTGGGTTTTTCACCAAAGGTCATTCCAAGCCTGTACGCAATTTGCACCGACAAATCGAGCTAGCCGGGATTCGCCTGGATTCTCCTCTAGGGGTGGCTGCGGGATTCGATAAAGATGGCAAGCTCGTGCTCGGCCTCCACAGCCTAGGGTTTGGGTTTGTGGAAGTGGGCACGGTGACCCCCCTTCCGCAGTACGGAAATCCCCGGCCCCGCCTTTTTCGGGTGCCTGAGGCTAGGGCCCTGATCAATCGCC
>JAKFYM010000168.1 GCA_021730855.1 Bdellovibrionales bacterium | reverse complement strand
GGCGATCGCGAGCTCCACGCCCAGGCCTTCGCGCACGCGGGTGTCGGCATCACGCCAGGGAGTGAAGGGCTCAAAAAGCTCCTCAAAGTTCCGAGGGTTCTCGCCGATCGAGGGCAAAGAGCTTTGCAGCTCCACCACGAGGTACATTCCAGTTTTCTTTTCCCGGGTCGACAAAAGCCCAGGCGGGAGCGAGGCCATGGATTCGAGACGCAGCGAAACATTCACCACGCCCTTCGCTCCGGGCGCCAGCAGGCCCACATTGGAAAATTTCACCGCGTTCAGGACCAAGCTGTCAAAGACATGCGCCAGCCGGCGGTAGTCGCCGCAGACGTGAGGCAGGTCCGCCTCAAGGTCGAGCTCCAGGACAAAACGATCAAGCTTAGGCTTTAGGGATTCCTTGCGGGCATGCAGGAAAGTGGCGAGGCTCATCTCACCCAGGCGCACCCGCATCGTGCCGGCGTCTACCCGCGAGACTTCCAATAAATTTTCTATCGTTTTTTTCAGGCGCTCGGCATTCCGGCGCACCATGGGGATGTATTCGCTCTCGCTCGGAAATTTTTCTTCCAGCATCGAGACCGCATTGATGATGCCAGTGAGCGGGGTGTTTAATTCGTGGGAGACAATAGAAAGCAGGTTCGAGCGGAACTCCTCATTGGCCAGCGCCTTGGGTTTGCCCGAACCTTTTTTCTTAGCCATCCACCTTCTCCACCCGCACGATCCAGGCATCGCCCGTGGGGTCGTCTTCCATCACGGTGGGTTGGTCAATCAACACTTCATTGCGCTCCAACATGCGCAGCTTGCAGGGCGCCACGATCTCGACCACGGAATTTTTCCCGCGGATCTCCCCGATCCAATCGCCAGCATCGAATTCATCTCCGTCGTCGGAAACATCCACCGCGATGATCGCCCCCGCCAAATCCAGGCCATTTTGGGTGACCCCAATCAAGAGCGCCTCACCCTCTTCGATCTGCCACAACAAACCGTCTTGGTATTCTATCAGGCCCTCTTTCACTTTTTGCCCTTCCTAGCTCCGCTTTTTTTGGTCTTGGGGACTAAGTCCACCTTGGCCTCCACACGGAGCGAATAATTTTTCAACACATCGTCCAAGATATGCTGGATGTCCACCTTCGCCAGCACCTTGGAAATTTCTTTTGCAAACACTTCGAGCGCGTTCTCGCGCATATTTTCGATATTCTGGATCAGCACCCGCTTCAGGTCGGAGGGCACACGAATCTCGCCCACACCCGTCAGAGGCACTCGTCGCAGCACGTCTCCCAAAAAATCCTGGGCGCCCCGCCGGATATTCTTTCTCATTTCTTTTTGCCCTTAGCGCCTGGCTTTTTCTTTTTGGCCTGGTCTTCAAAGGCCTTCATCATCGTGGGCAATTGGGTGCCCGTGAGAGTGTTGACAATAGCCTTGGGAACCAAGAGCGGAAAGCCCACATCTACAGTATAGGTGGCTTCCACTTGCTTGTCGCCCACTGGTTTCAGGTCCCAGGCCCCGTCGTTGGATTTGAAGAACTCCCCTTCTGTCATCGTCCATTTCAATCCTTTTTTGGGATTTTCGGTGTGCTTGAGAGTGTAGTGGACCTTTTTGCCGAACATGCTCACGGTATAGTCGGCGAAGGTGGTTTTTCCGTCTTTCTTGGTGATCGTGAGGGACTCAAGGCCTTCCACAAATTCTGGGTAGGAGGCGTAGTCGGTGATCACCTCCCACAGGGCATCGAGCGATACGTCCATGATCGTTGTGTGTTTTGCCCCGGCCATTTGATCTCCCCCTTAGTATTTTGGCTTTTTATCGAATCGATGCGTGGCATGCACCTGGCGTACGGTGCCTGTCTCCGAGCGCATCACCACGGAGTGGGTTTCGCATCCCCCCGGGGTGAAGCGCACTCCATCCAAGAAATTTCCCTGGGTCACGCCCGTCGCGCAGAACATCACATTCCCGCGCGCCATCTCTTCCAAGGACCATACTTTATGCATATCCTTAATGCCCATTTTGGCGGCGCGATCAATCTCGCTTTGGTTGCGCGGCTTGAGGCGCCCCTGCATATTGCCACCGATGCAGCGAATGGCCGCTGCGGCGATCACGCCTTCGGGAGCGCCTCCGATTCCCATCAGCACATCCACTCCGGAATTGGGCATGGCCGCCGAAATCGCGGCAGACACATCGCCATCCCCGATCAGCCAGATCCGGGCGCCAGCGCGGCGCACTTCCGCGATCAAATCCGCGTGGCGCGGCCGATCGAGGATCACCACGGTGAGATTCTCCACGAGAGTTTTCTTGGCTTTGGCGATCTCGATCAGATTCTGGGTGGGCGGAGCCGAAAGATCGATCGCATTGGCCGCTTCCGGCCCCACGGCGATTTTTTCCATATAGGTATCTGGAGCGTGGAGGAAGTGGCCTTCATCGGCAATGGCGATCACCGAGATGGAGTTGTTCCCGCCATTGGCGCAGATCGTGGTGCCTTCTAGAGGGTCGAGGGCTAAATCGAGGCGTGCGCCCTTGCCCGTGCCTACTTTTTCCCCGATATAGAGCATCGGGGCTTCGTCGCGCTCCCCCTCGCCAATCACCACGCGCCCATCGAAATCGATGGAATTAAACATTTTGCGCATGGCCGTTACGGCGGCTTGGTCGGCTTCTTTTTCATCGCCGCGGCCCATGAGGCGGGCACTTTCGATGGCGGCCATTTCGGTCACGCGAACGAATTCTAGAGCATAGTTTCTATCCATGGCGGTCTCCTTGGGAAAAGGGAAGAAGACACCTTTAGCGCTTCACGTCTTTTCCTTTAAAAAAGTCACCAGACGGTAGTCCAAGACGGCCGCATGCTCAAGCAATTTTCGGACCCTCTCGCGCAAACGCGGATCCGGCGTGGCATCGCGGTGAAGGACCACATTATCGCCCTCCAAGCGACGCACTTCCCCAGTGGCCACGCCGCCCTGAGATTGCCACTCCCAGAAGCGTTGGCCCAGACACACGAGGGCGCGCTCGAGACCGCCCCGCTGGTCGTTCCAAAAAAATAGGTCGGTGGCCGAATCCCCATGGTACCAGGCCGACATTCCTTGCAGAAAAGCATCGGGCGCGGCCCTTTTGTCTACGAGCTGGAGCGAAGAACCCACGTGCAGCGGATCAATGAATTCCTGGATGCGCGTTTGGTATTCCGGAGGAAGATCCTCAAACACGAAGCCCACCGACCAGGCGCTCACGCGCGTGACTCGCACTTTCACGAGAATGGGCTCGCCGCCAATCTTTAGCTCAGCCTGGCAGTGGTAGCCCATTGGGAAGAGCACCGATTCGCTAAATTCCAGCAAGCTAATGCCCAGGCCGCGAGCAGAAATATCGCGGACGGCAAAAATTTTTTCGCCCTCGTCGAAAACAAACTTCATTTTTTCTTTGGGTAGGGGAAACCTGGGCACCAGCCGTTGTTCATCCAATTCGCTTCTCATATGGGAAATTTTATCAGAAACTTATGACCCAACGTAGTATTCTTGGCGGCGGTGTCGATTTATGGTGACGATGTTTCTCAGTTTGGGCTTCTTGCTTCTTTTCGCCGAGCTTTCGTCGTCGAACTTTAAGCGCCTTTCTCCTGTGCTGGAGGCCTGGAACCAAACAAAAAAACAACCCACGGTAACCGCTAGCGGGGCTCACCCCTTTCCGTGGACGGGGGGCTGGGAAAAGCTTGCGACCATAGTATGGGCCGTGGGCGTTTCGATCCCGCTCCTAGCTTTTGCCCTAGCCTGCCATCTATTCCTCTCCGACCGGGTGGAAGCGGGAAATTTGGTGCTGGGCACCACGGTGGGCACCAACATAATTGGTTTGAGCCTAGCGTTTGGCCTAGTGCTGCTTTCGGGACCTCTCACCTTTTTTCGCATTCGCACGATCTCGAGCCCGGTGGTTTTGCTCCTGGCCACGGTTGTTTTTGCTTTTGTGTGCCTGAACCAAACCATTTCTTGGGGCGAAGGATTCTTGCTCCTGCTCCTAATGGCGGCTTACGGATTTTATTTTGGTCGCTTTTCTAGTGAGTGGAAACAGTATGAACGGGCATTTGCCGGCCAATCCCTCATTGAGTCTGCCGAGGGAGTGCTGCCGGTGCTTGCGGTCTTGTGCATGGGCATTGGCTTCTTTTTATTGGCCGTGCTTGTGAGTTATCCCTTTGTGCGCGGGCTGGAGACAGAAGCCTGGATCGCGCAAAAAGACGCTTTTCGGGTGGGGGCTCACTTTGTGTCCCTTGCCCTGGCGGTCCCCTGGGTCATGCGCTCGCTTTTCTCCCTAGGCAAGGGCGGCACCGCCCGTGCGATCGCCATGACCAACATCAGCCACGCCTGCCTCCTGAATGTGCTCTTTTTGCCAGCTATGGCGGCCTTCCTGGGCTTGCAGAACCTGTCCCCCCTTCTCTTGATGGTGCATTTGCCGGCGCTCTTGCTGCTCACGGGTGTCTTCGTGGCCGCACTGCTGATTGAAAAAGAAAAAGGCGGCTTGCTGCCATGGTTTCTAATCGCATCCTATCTGATATACACTGGACTCGGGCTGGCCGTTTAAGAGGGAAAAGCTATGAGCAAGCAGGAAAGCAATCGGCCGGTCACGGATGCCCTCACCTTTGATACGCCCCCCAATCGCATCACGATTTTAAGAATGCTGGCGGTCCCCGCCGTGGTTTATTTCCTCAACTTACGCACCTCCGATGGCGACGTCATCGCCTGCGTGATCTTCAGTTTGGCGGCCATGACGGACTGGTTGGACGGATATCTGGCCAGGGCCTATAAAGCCGTCACGATCTTCGGCAAGTTAATGGACCCGCTTGCTGACAAATTTCTCGTGGTGAGTACTCTCATCATGCTTCAGCACCTGACCCGCATTCATCCCTTCCTAGTGATGGTGCTCATTTGCCGGGAGATGGGAATCACCTCCCTCCGAGCCTTAGCTAGCGCCGAGGGAGTGATCATCGCGGCCGGAAGCGGAGGCAAATGGAAGGCAGCCCTGCAAATGGTAGCCATCCCCTTCCTCATCATTTACGTCCCCGCCTTCGGGGTGATCCCCTCGGCCCTGATCGGAACGGTGCTAATGTACCTCTCAGTGGCCCTCTCCTTGACCAGTGCGTCAGCCTACATCCTAGACTTCTTCCGTGGCCTAAAAGAAAAGCTAAAGGGAAGACAGCAGAAACCTTGACGAAAAGGCCCCAAAGCCCGTAGAACGAGGGTTCTCATTTTCGGAGTGCGGGATTAGCTCAGTTGGCTAGAGCGTCTCGTTGCCAACGAGAAGGTCGCCAGTTCGAATCTGGTATCCCGCTCCATAAAAAAACCGACAACCCAAAGGGTTGTCGGTTTTTTTATTTGGAAGCGAGACACCAGTACAGAGAACTAAGCCCCAAAGGGGACGCCAGTTCGACCAAAAGGCGAGGATCGCCTTTTGGCACGCGCAGCGTAGCGTAGCGCCCCGCAGGGGCGAGGGCCAGGATGGCCCGAGTGTATCTGGTATCCCGCGCCCCCCGCACAGGCACAGAACAAGCGCAGCTGCAAAGCAGCCAGCGCCCTCTGGTATCCCGCGCCCAGCACAGGCACAGAACAGGCGCAGCTGCAAAGCAGCCAGCGCCCGGAGGTGTAGGGCCCGAGTGACAATTCGGCCATGAAGGCCGAATTGCACGCGCAGCGTAGCGTAGCGCCCCGCAGGGGCGAGGGCCAGGATGGCCCGAGTGTATCTGGTATCCCGCCCCGCAAAGGCACAGAACAAGCGCAGCTGCAAAGCAGCCAGCACCCGCTGGCATCCCAAGCACAGCTATCGAACTAAGCCCCAAAGGGGGCGCCAGTTCGAGGCCCCGCCCATCCGCCCCCGCAACCGCACCAGCAGCCGCAACCGCTAGCCGCCAACAGCCCTCCGCGAAACGGCGAACGGCAAGCGCGCCCTGCTACAGCAGGCTTGGAACTATTCAAAAATGAAGGGAGGGAAGAAGAAGAAAAGAGCCTCTAAACCGACAGGCTAAACACGCCAATAAGTCGTGATGATTCGTGAGGGAGGGGGGGAACGAAAAATCCCACCAGCCTAAAGGCTCTTTCCTAAGGAACCAGTATATAGGGCAGTCCAAAACAAATTTCCAGTTATTTTTTGTCAAAAAATTACAACTACGGTGCTATTTAAGCAAAATGGAAGCTAAACGTATCTATAGTATAACTAACTATAGGGATTACCTCCGCCAACAGCTGGAATTGGTGGGGAGCCGCGGAGCCATGGGCCGTATGGCCAAAGCGGCGGGATGCCAGCGCTCCCACCTCTCTCGCGTGATGAGCGGGCAGCAGCAGCTCACTCCCGACCAAGCCTTTCGTTTAGCAAGGTATTGGGCGCTTTCGGAGAATGAAGAGAACTACTTTCTCAAACTAGTGGATCTGGATCGCTGTGGGGATGCGGCCTTTTCTGAAAAAATCCGCAAAGACTTGGATCATATGAAGAAGAACCAGGAAGGTCTCTTCGATCGTGCTCATCCCAAGGCGCAGGAATCGCGCAGCCCAGAGATCACCTATTTTTCCGCCTGGTATTGGAATGCCATTCACGTGATCAGTAGCATTCCTAAATACCAGACCGTGCCGGCTATCGCCGAGCGCCTAAATCTGCCGGAAGCACAGATTAGGCAATGCCTAAAAATCCTAGAGTCGTTCGATTTGGTGAGGCAGCACAAAGACAAGTGGAAGTTTGCAAACAATATTCAAGTGCATAAGAGCACTCCGATGGGGTCTCTACATCATGCCAATTGGCG